>JAYTQD010000206.1:0-4444 GCA_043746935.1 Acidobacteriaceae bacterium
CCAATTTTACAGGCACTTCAGAGCCGTGACTCCGAATCCGATTTATGCGATCCGGCTAACCAACTGATTCTGTTCGACTTCTAACCGGACAGTAGTGACTGCCTTTAGCGAGCGACGCGTCGTGAAGTTCCTCGAATTTACGAATCGTAACGAGCTCGCTGGACTCCAAGTCGGCAGTATCGGCCGCAGGCGTTGCACTCAACCCTCTGCGGCTCAACTCCGCGCTCAACACCGAACTCGCGACGCCGGTGAGTTCTGTCATGCTGGCGGCCAGCTTCTCTAACTCTCCATCATTCATGCCGGAATAGAGCGCGACTAACCTCTGCCGTTCTAAGTCTGGATCTATAGTAGCCATTGAAAGCCGGTCACCGCGTTCTGGTGACCCCGGAGGGATTTGAACCCCCAACCCTCAGATCCGAAGTCTGATGCTCTATCCAGTTGAGCTACGGGGCCGTGCCCAGACACTTTACCACTTCGGGGTACGCATAAAAAGCGCTGCCCTCAATGAGGGCAGCGCTTTGGGTTTGCATCCTGGCGTCCGGGTCTTATTCCGGATCCATTGGGTTGTTGAACAGAACGCCTAGCTTAATACTCCCGTGGCCTGCTTGCGGGAAATTCGGCTTGGTCGGATCGGACGGGTCGAGCGTCGAAGCGGTATCGTCCGGAGGGAACAGGACCAACGAATTGAGAAGGTCCAGCACGCTATTCATCTGTTCGCGCCGTAAGGCGGCGAACGCGTCGCGCGAGGCTTGCGCTTCGCCGCCGTGGCGCAGGATCACGTCTTTCAACGTGTTGCTGCGGCCATCATGTCCATACGGCGCTGTGGAACCCACGCCCCACAACGGCCGAGTAACGAAGACCGTCTGCATGGTTCCATCCCAGTTCCGTTCGTAGAACTTTACGCCGACGTCATGGCGCTTTAAGTCGGTGTAGATATCCTTCACCAGAAAAGAGTTCTGCGAGGGCCGCTTCAACAGAGGCAAACCGCTGCCGTCATCCTGCGCGGTGAATAGCGGGAAGGCGGTGGCGAAAAGGTTGTTGAAAACGCCATTGACTGGATCGTTAACAGTTTCAAGATCGGCAACACGGCGGTCATGGTTGATGGTCAAATTAGAGACAATTCGGCGTCATCACATCGCCACGTCCCGCGCCAATTTCATCCAGCAAGGACTTGTTAATCCCCGCCTTCGCCGTGCTCGGCGCCTGCGTGTTGTCGATCATCTGCGCCTGCGCTCCAACGGCCAGCGCGAGAGCAACGGCAATGCCAGCCCAAATCCCCAAACTCAACTTCTTGGTATTCATCTTCCGCTCCTTAATTCGGCGTTAGTTTTACTGCCCCAACCACCAGAAATTAGCACGCCAACCTCCATCGGATCGTAAAAGTTTTATTGCTAACTCATTGATAACAAACTCTTCCCCCCCAACGCGATTCGCGCCAAACTATCCAATAGTTTGCAGATGCTATCCAAGCGGATAGAGACTCCCTCGCTCTTATCCAATGCCGCCGGTCCCGGCACATAGGTGGTTCGTCTCTCCTGATCCTTTCGTCTCTCTTGCACCTAAGGAACCGAATTTCGTCGAGGACGCAATGGCCCCCATCAAGTTCTCTCGCGCCAGCGCCAAATGGGGATGGTCGGGTGCCAATCGTGCTTGGAGCGCAGCCACGGCGCTCTCCAAGAGGTCGGTTGCATCTTCCACCTGCCCGCGCGAGAGTAAGAGGAATTCGCGCCGCGGTCTCGCCCGTGAATGCGTCCCCCAAGCCGTCCACAATCCCTCGAGCGCGTTCCGCCAGCAGCAGTGCGTTCTGAAAATTTTGACGATCCCGTTCAATTTCAGCAGGCCATCGAGCAAGATCCCGGGTTCGCCCGCGCGTATGCGGGATTGGCGGATTCTTACTCCATGCGAAGCAGCTACAACTTGGTTGCGCCCACCGAGTACATACCGAAAGCACGGGCAGCGGCGTTGCGTGCTTTGGAGATTGATCCGGATCTGGCGGAAGCGCACACTTCTCTTGCTTCCATCGCCGAAAACTATGATTGGGACTGGCAAACGGCTGAAAAAGAATATCGGCGCGCCATCCAGCTCGACCCCAACTAGGCCACGGCTCACCATATGGTATGCGGAGTGCTTGGCTTTACAGGGTCGGTTTGACGAAGCTTTTGCGGAAATTTCCCGCGCCCGGCAGCTCGATCCGCTCTCTCTGATCATGGTTCGGATCATGGTTCGGATCACGGAGTGATGCTTTATTTTTCCAGGCAGTACGACCGCGCTATTGAGCAGTTTCGCGCCGTGCTGGAAGTGGATCCGAAATTTTGGACGAGCCCACATGTCGATTTTTGCCTACGTGCAAAAGGGGCAGTTCGCGGAGGCCTCGGCGGAAATCGAGAGATGGAGGAAAAACGACGACAATTCCTGGATTCCGTACTTGCAAACATACGTCTATGCCCGTTCGGGGCATGAGGCGCAAGCCCGCCAAGCGCTGCAAAAATTGGACCAGCCCAAGCCGCGGCAAGCCTATTCGATGCAACGGGCCGTGGCGTACACCGGTGTAGGCGATAAAGACGCAGCCATCGCGGCGCTGCAACAAGCCTATGCCGACCACATCTCCGCGCTTACCGCGATCAAGGTGGACCCGATTTACGATCCGCTGCGCGACGATCCCAGGTTCCAGGAACTGTTGGGCCGCATTCATTTAGTGCAATAACACCTGTTTCGGATCTTGCGCGGAGCGAGATGGTGCGCTCCGCGCAGGTCTCGCTATCGTGCCAGCTACGGGCCAACTGTGCTCGACACTTTGTTGTTCACGCCAACGACTGCGCACAACACTTTCCCGCCACCGAGGCTGGTGCAGCTGGGATTGCCGACGGTGGTTTGGCCGAGCCGGGTGAATCCGGTCCAAGAGCTTCCGTTGAATTGATCGACCCAGAAGGCACTGTCGATGATGCCGAAGACGCCGCAGACCAGTTGGCTTGGAGCCGAACTCGCGCAGCCCGCTTTCGCTCCCACCAATCCGGCCATCGAACCCCATCCCGTCCAGGTTCCGGCCGCCCAGGTTCCTCCCGGGAAACGATTGCCAAACAGAGCCGTGTTCGTTCCACGAGCAAAACACACGGCTTGTCCGGCTACGCCGAAGTTGGTACAAGTTGGTTCTCCGGTTCCCTGGCCACCTGTATTGATGAAGCCATCCCAACTGGTCCCGTTATAGCGGTTGGCGATCTCATTACTCGCTGTGTCCTGCATCATGCAGACCACGCGGCCCGCATCGTCGCCGGCGCAAGAAGGCGCCGAAGTAGTCGTCGCCACCTGGCTGTCAAACGCGCTCCACGCCGTCCCGCTAAACACGCTGGACGTCAGTCCCCCAATCGAACTCCGCGCCGCGCACAACACTCTACCGCTACCCAGCGTTGCGCAGCTTAAGCCCGACGCCAGTGACGCCGTAACTTTAGCTTCAAGGCTCCATACGGCGCCATTGTAGATGCTGTAAACCATTCCGCCGTTAGCGCCACGCGCCGCGCACACGGCCTGCCCATTTCCATCGGGAGCGCAGCTTGGAGCCGATGTCACCGTCCCCGCCAAACTCTTCCATGTACCCCACGCTGTGCCGCTGTACTGGTTTACGAGAATGGTGTTGGTGAAACTCCGGGCCGCGCACACCGCCTTCCCCCCGATTAGCGGCGCGCACGACGGATCGGAGTTCACCGTGTTGGTTCCCAACGAAACAAACGGCCCCCAGGAGGCCATCGCGGGAAGGGCGAGTAGGACAACACAGAAAAGAATGGAGTAGGTCAGAATTCGCGATTTCATTGGAAATTCTCCTCGTTCAATAAAATTTGTTCATGGGAATACTTCTTGAACCATTGTGGATCCGGATCGAACCCTCACCGAATCAAAATCCGTCCGCTGCCGGTATGCGCCTCGATATGCTGGCCACCGGCGTTGACTACTTGATGAAAGTGATGCGCTCCAACCTCTAGCTTTGTAATGTCGTCACGCTCGAATTCGAGTTGCCCGGAATCCGTCGAGGCATCAAGATCAAATTTCGCCGCGGGCGGCAGTTCAATGCGAATATTTCCCGAGGCCGAGCTCAGTTGCCAATCGCCATGCGGCGCAGCCTTCACATGGAGTTCTCCCGCAGGGGTTGACCCTGTGAAGTTTCCTTGCGCGCCACTCACATCAATTCGCCCGGACCCTTGCCGGACGGTTGCCGTGGATGGGCCGACGACCGTAAGAGTAATGTCGCCATCTCCGGTCTCGGCGCTGACGCCCTGCCCGAGGCGCGCGCCGGTTATGTTGCCGTTTCCCGTCTTGGCTTCGACATGCTCGCCAATCACCTGAAGATCCAGATTCCCGTTGTCCGTCTGAGCTTGTAGACCCTTTGAAAGATAGGAAGCCTGGATGTCGCCTTTGCCGGCTGCGACCTTGACGGGTCCCATGATTCCGCTGA
>JAYTQD010000207.1:0-1635 GCA_043746935.1 Acidobacteriaceae bacterium
TCGCGCGGCGCGCTCGCCGAGTTCGGCGTTGACCTCGCGAATTTTTTCCACTAATTCGCGCTGTGAATCGTGGTTCACGTTGTAGGCGGGTTCGAGCGCGGCCTTCTTGAGCAGAAGGCCTAAATGGCGGATTTCCGCATGGGTGTGCGAAAGCAAGTGCGAGACTTGCGTTTCCAGGGTGCGCGCGTTAACGATCTCTCCGAGTGAAGTGTTTGTCGCCAGGGGTAGCAGGTAGCGCGAAATATCGAAGGCGCGGGCACGGAGGGTGCGTTCGTAGGCGTCCTGCTTCATGTCTTCCGGGCAGGGCGTGCGGCTCATCAGATGATGGAACATCTGCTCGGAGAGCGCTTCATACTCCGCGAACAGAAAATCTATCGTTTCGCGGTAGAGTGTGCGCGAAGCATCCTCCGCGAACTGGGCCGTGTAGTAGCCGCCTTTGCGGAAATCTTGATAGCGTGTGGAGCGTTCTTGTCCATCCCAACGCTGTTCATCGGCAAGTGCGATGGCAGCGAGGATGGAAAGGCGCTCCACGGCCAGCACGATATGGGCGAGATCCGCGATGGAGCGGTGGCCGTACTGAAAATAGAACGTGTTAAGAAATTTCTCCGCCTTTTGCGAACTGATCTCGCGGAGAGATTCCTTCATCGAAAGGGCGGAGCGAGAGTACTTGGCCATGGCGTAGGCCTGGACTTCGGGCTCGGCTCCGTGGATGGCGAAGACTTCGATGGCGGGTTCGGGTTGCGAGCCGTAGGGCAATTTTTGGGGAGCGGGGGTGGTCGGGGATGGCGGCGTTATGGGAGGCATGGGCGAATCAATATTTTACCGGGAAACAGGAACCGGGGAATGGCGAGTCTCGAAAGTCATCCGCCACCGGATAACTGCCGCTACTTTTCCTTTTGGCCAGCATCCTATATAAAAGTAGAGAACCTTTTATCGTTATGCGACCTTATTTAACTGTTTTAGTCTTTGTTTTGTTGTGCTTGAGCGGAACGGTTCTGGGCCAGACAGCGAGTCCCGCAGTGCTGGTGCCGGAGGTGTTGTCCTCCGACGACGTGGCGGCGATGGATAGCCTGCTAGACACGATCCTTGCTGCGGAAGATTCGACCCCTCCGCAATTGCTGCCGCCTGCCGTATTGCCTCTGATGTCGCCGGAGCTCGCACTGAGTACATACCAGGCACGCGCGGCGCAACAAGCCACTGGAATTGCCTCGTATACATCGACCAGCGTGATCCACGCCGAGCTTCCCGAGACCAAGCAGCAGGGCGAGTATGAGGTGAAGCGGCAGTACTCGGCGCCGAAGTCGTTGCTATTCACGGCGCTGCGTTTCACGGGGGATGCGTTCGTGAAGACCAGTGTGATTGCGCGGCTCCTGCAGTCCGAAGTGGAGCACGTCCAGAAAGACGATTCGTCGTCGATGGCGTTCACGGAGGCGAACTATAAGTTCTCCTACAAGGGCTTGCAGATGGCGGATGGTCGCACGTTGCATGTGTTCCAGTTGAAGCCGCGCAGACGGCGCGTTAGCCTGCTCAAGGGCAGCATGTATCTCGATGCGCAAACGGGCAGCTTGGTGCATTTGGAAGGCATGCCGGCGAAGTCTCCGTCGGTGTTTTTGTCGAAGATTCGCGTGAGCCAGG
>JAYTQD010000208.1:0-4433 GCA_043746935.1 Acidobacteriaceae bacterium
GGAACGTTATCGCCAGCGAGTCATGCATCACCTCGCCAGGCGCGCCGAAAAACTCGGCTTCCAACTCACTCCCATTCCAGACGCCGCTTGAAACCATCCACCCTTTCAGTCACTTGAGATGTGTTTCTTGAGAGGCCTTCAAAAACGCCCGCAGCGCTCCACTGATTTGAGTTGGTGTGGGACATAACCATTCATCCTAATATGGCGCTTTTGTAATTTCTAATTCCCTTACCTCTATGAGTCATTCGCGCCAACAGCCGATTTAGTTCCAAACAGAATGCAACACTTTACTAGCGGACCAGCCTGCGCACGACGGCGTCCTCTCGAAGCAGAACCCCCGATGTGTCGCGCAATCGATAAGCCGAGACTTGCTCGACGTCCAGTGCAGCACGGGGTATTTTGATTACGTGATAAGGTGTCTCGAATCCCAGCCTGACTGGGTCGGTTTGTGCTGGCGACGAACGCGCTATTGTCGCATTCAATACTTCGCCGGTAGCCTCTAGAGAAACAATCTCAATTTGGTAGCCACTGCTTCGCTGAACACCTTGAAAGGTCGCGATAATCAGGTCCCTGGACACGTCAACGGCGTAGAGTTTGCGCCGATCTGGGGCACTTACCCTTGCCGCAAGCTCAGCGCGTTGTGTCTCTTCGCCGATGATGCACAGAGATGGCTGCCCATCCTGCCCGCCGGGCGCGGCGCCTTGAGCAATACTAGTAAAAACCAGGGAGGGCTGCGCCACTCGCGTCAGCGTCGGACTCTTCTTAGGGTGTGTGTTCCCCTTTTTGGCCACGAAGGTCTCCTCCTTAGGCGCATCGCCATTCACCAGGAAAGGGACGCCGACCAAAATCGCAACGATAGCTCGAATGCCGAGCAGGCTGCGCTTGTGCCAAGATGTTTGCCGCAAGAATTTCCTCTCAACACGCGGTTGCGAAAACTCCAGGTCTTCGTTGACTAATACTCTCACGGTTAGCAAGTCTCCGTAGGAAAAAAAGGACGGCAAAGCTAATTCTTCGCCGTCCCCGCGCAGATGTAAAGAATCGAGTGCGCTTAATGGCGCTGCGGTAAGGACTGCGGTTCGGCCACGGACAGGGAAGTTCCAGCGGCGAAATTAACCGTCAAATTGAACCGCGCAACGGCCCCGCTGAATCCGTCAACGACCACATAGTAGGTACCTGCGGGCTGAGCTGATGCAGTCGCTACCGTATCTCCACACGCCACAACTTGACTGTTCTGACTGTTCACGGCTCCGCTCTTCTTTAAGATGATGACGTCGATATCACCGCCCACCCCGGTAAATCCGGTGATGCCCGACAAGGTGGCAGCGATCGTGCCCGTGGACGTGGTTTTGATTTGGTATACCTTCTCCAAGCCCGTCTCCGGCGAGAGGAAGGCCGAACAACCCGGCGCGGGACCACTGTAGTTATCCCAGAACGATGACCCTTTATCAGTGGTCTGCGCGAACTTGGTGGTATTGAGCGGGAAGCTCACGACCCCCGTCAGCGGATTGCGCGAATCGATTGTATTGAGATTCCAGGCCAGCCCGAGATACGTATTAGAGCCGGCATCGAAGCGGAAGTTGTGCACCCGCAACGTGTAACTTCCTGCGACGATCGTCTTGTAATCGATGACCTCGGCCGAGTTCTGGAAACTGCTGGAGGACGCAACCACAACGCCGGACGGATTCAATAGTTGGAGGTCTAAGTCGGCGTTCAACACGTCGCTTGCGCACGCTTGGGTCGAGGTACCCAAGCTTGAGCAGCTCGCGGTCGAATCCCACGCAATTGCGATCCGAACGTTCCTCCCGGAGGGGATAGTGACCGGGAAGTCGATGTTTCCGCTCGTGCCGAACGATGCGGGGGTGATAAAGCCCGGGAAGCGCCAGTTGCCCGGCACCACGATGTTTTGAATCGTTTGGTAGGCGTCAATCGCGCCAGCGCCGTCACGACAATCACCCGGGACCGGAGAAGTTGCGCAGCTGCGATAGTTCGCTCCGTCTACGATATTGTGTGTGGCGCCCGCCATGATGATGGCCTTCACCGCTTCCGCTGCACCGCGTAGAAGGGTGTTCTTGCCTACGACCAATGCGGTGAGAGCTGCGACATCCGGCGCGGAGAAACTAGTACCGCACGTCACATCGTTCGCGCCGCCGCCAATACCCGTTGTTTCCGTGCCATGGCAACCACTGACATCAGACTGACCGCCCATTGCGGCGACGTCCGGTTTCTCATACCTTCGTCCCGAATTGGGATCAAGGGGGTTCACAAAAGACGTGAAGCTGGACAGGACATCGTCGCTTCGTAGTCCAGTATCAGAATCCCAATATGCCCCGACTGAAATGGTATTCCAGCCTAGGCTCGGTTGCAGCACATAATTCGGCGTTCCGCAGTTGCTATTGCCCGCCGAAACGACGACACTGTGACCGAAGGTCTTCACTAGGTAATCCACCCAGCGCGTGTAGAAAGTCTGGCCTCCGGACGAGCAACCACCCCAACTCATGTTAATCGTATCAGCTCCGTTGCTGATAGCCCACGATGCTGAATTGACGATGTTCACAGCGCTGCTAAACGACTGAAAATTGGCAGATAGAATCTGACTAGCGTTATATGCCCCGCCTCGCCGCCAGTTGTGCGTTGAGGCGACGACTCCGGCGACGTTCGTTGCATGGCTTCCAATATTCAGGCTAGACGGGTTCCAGTAAATCACCCCGTGGGTCGTGTTATTGACGAACGGGTTGACGTTGTCGACCCCATCGTCCTCGTGCACGGCGACTTTGGCGCCCGTCCCGCTCGCAGTTGCCCACACAAAGCGGTAGCGGTCGGAGGTCGCCGAATCGTCGTTCAAGCGGGTGAGATCCTGCGGGATCACCTCGATCGAAACCACGTCTGTGCGGCGCGCGAGAGCATTGATCTGTCCGGAGTTGAGTTCGGCAAAGAAGACAGGCACGAGGTCTGCCGGCTTTAGCTCTGCTCCAAGCCGTCGCGCAGCATCTGCCGCGCCTACCTGCGCAGTGATTACGCGCATGGCCAGCGATGTCGCGTCGACACTTAAACGGCGACCATCGGGCGTTCGAGCGCGCACCATCTGACCAGGGTCTTCCATGCTCACCCAGACCGCTACCGGCACACGCTCGGCGGCGTTGTGCTGGATTCGCTTGAAAAGGGCGGGTTCGATAACCCCAAAGGCCGCACGACGTGCTTGCCGCTCTCGTCCAGCCGCCGCTTCCGGATCGACCACTTGCTGCGTGGCAAGGTTCAAACTCACCCCATAGCTGCGGCCGTCTTGGGTTATGACCTTGAACTCGACGAGGTCAACGCCGGTAAGAGGCAGTTGCGCGGTGGCTCGTTCGACGGTCTTGAGATCTGTCGCCGGAATTCCGTATTGTTGGGACACATGCGCGAGCGCACGACTCTCAAAGTCGTCGGCGCTAGCGGGGCCTCCAAAGACAGATCCGAGCGCAACAACGAACGGACTCAGCATTTTGAGTAGACTATGGTTTCTAGAAAAATGACACTGTGCATGGTGTTTCATTTGGGATTTCCTTTCGCTTAGCAAGTAAGGGGAAAAAAACGTTCTGTCAATGAACGAGCATAGGACTCGTCTGGTACCTGAGTTCTACGAATAGCGAATATGCTCGTACTTCTAATGCTCCACAATATGCCAAATAGACTAGGCCAAAAGTAATAGGACGAGCAAACGTTGTAGCTTCCCGATTTTGGAATAATGCTACTGGTTGCGGGTTTCCTCGTCGCTCCGAATTTGTCTGTTCCCCTCTGAAATCGCTCATTACTGACCTTGCAGGCTGAAGCGTGTACCATCCCTTTGCTTTGGCGGCTGAAATGGCGAAACTTCAAGGCAGGCAAAGGATCCCAACGAAATTGAGCTTGGCACAGTTTGAGCAATTTGTCGTGCCCCCATCTGATCTCATGTAGCCGGAGCCCAGAACCCAAACGGGGTGCCTACGCGATCTTCAACTACATCTTGCGCGTGCTCTACACGGGAGGTCAGTGGAAAGAATTGGCGATCGAAAAGGACGCGCAAGGTGTTCCAGAGATTCACTACACCCGCATCTACAGCGCATTCCGACGCGGGCAGGCGCGAATCGAATCTTGCGCGCAGATCGCCTGTGTTCATCACGACATCATCGCGATGCCCATGGCCTACATCACCTTGATCGGCGATATGGGAACGACACTGTCCGGCGGACAAAAACAACGAGTGCTACTCGCCCGGGCGCTCGCACAGGTATCGGCCTGACAGACAATACCGGTGCTGCGTTGCAGGCATCCCACGCCACAAGGCAAGCTGCGTGTGGCTCCTGGCATGACAAAAAATTGAGGATTACATCAGCTCGGACCGTCGCGCGGCGTTGAAAGAATTTCTTTCTAACTCGCATCAATGAGCTTTTCCGCGGTTGAGCCAGCACTGGTGTTTA
>JAYTQD010000209.1:0-11695 GCA_043746935.1 Acidobacteriaceae bacterium
GGACACGGAAATGGAAGTGTTCTTTCTCCGCCGCCTCCGCCCCGAAATCAAGTTCTCCTCGCCCGAAGCCCTGCGTGAACAAATCGGCAACGACATCAGGATAGCCAAGCGTTATCTGCGGCTCGCGAAGATTCTTAAGACGCACTAGTACCGTGACCGCATGATGTTTACAGCCTAAATCGGGCAATACCCACGTAGGGGCGGGCACCCTCGCCTGCCCACGTAGCAAGAATCATGCGGTCACGGTACTAGGGAATGTCTGATTAAGTCTTTGCTTCCAGAATTGGACCATGTAAGCGGCACCCTCAGGGGCTAAAGCCCCTGATTTTATGCGGGTTTTAACGGCACGGCTGGCTGGAGCCATGCCCCTTCAAAGCTCTGCGGGAACAGACTTAATCAGAGTTTCCCTAGAGCGTCTACTCGATCGGCTCGACCATCAGTACCGCCGGGTCCGCGCGATCCGGCCACTGCGCCAGCACAATCGCCCCCAGCACCAGCACAATTCCCACCACCTGCGTCGCGTTCACCTTCTCCGCCAGAAAAACAGCCGCGATCAGAATCGAGAACACAGGCTCGAGACAACTCGTCACCACCGCTCGCGTCGGCTCCAAATGCTGCAACCCGGCGAAGTAACACGAAAACGGCCCCAGCATGGAAATCAACGAGAACACCGCCAGGAACGCGAACTGGGATCGTGAATACCCAGCCGCTGCGATCTTCCAGGGCGGGTTCACCATCGCCCAAAAGAGAGACGCCGTGAACACCGCCCACAGCAAAACTTTCCACCGGTCGTGCCGGGTCAGCACGTCATGCACAGCGATGTTGTAGTAGCTAAATGAGAGCGCCGCCAGCAAGGCTGCGCCCACACCGATCGCATCGAGCCGCAGCGCACTTCCATGCACCAGATCAATAGCCAGCGCGACTCCAGCGATTCCCAGCCCCACCGCCCCAATGCGTTGCAGCGTCGGTTTTTGCAGTCCACGCCCAACCATATACAGCAGCACCCACACCGGCGCTGTGTATTGCACAATGATGGCGGTCGCCACGTTGGTTCGCTGGATAGCGAGGTAATAAAAATAATTTGACGCCGCCATACCGAGTACGCCGATAAGCAACATCTTCAGCAAGTCGCGGCGTGGCAGGAGTAACGCACGGACACCTCGCCGCGCAATCAGAATCGCCAGCAGAATCAGGCACGAAAACGTGACTCGACCCTGCGCGATCAGGAGCGGATCAATCGCGCCGACAACTTCACCGCCGAGACGCAACTTCCCGGTGAATACGGCACGGCCCAGGCTGGCTGCTATGCCCCACTGTAGAGTGGCCAGCGCTATGTAGAGAAATCCGCGAAGTGGGTGGCGTTGGGTTTGCAAGGTAATGTAGGACCGGACATCCCAGATCGCGAACTACAGCCCCAGCAGTTGATCAAGCCGGTCCGGATCAAATCCGATCATAACCTCTTCGTTCGCAGGCGGACCAATCACCAGGGTTGGCGTGGAGCGGCTTTTGTATTTTTTCGTCAAGTCCTCGACCGCGGTGGCGTCACACGAAATATCTCGTTCCTCAAACACAATTCCTCTCTCCGAGAGGAATGCCGCAACCACATGGCAGGGCGGTCAACCCGGCTGCGTGAACATTACGACTTTAGGTTGTTCCATGCAATTTTGGATGCCCCGCTCCCGTGCAATGACACACGACTTTACTCATATTCGATTGTAAATGTAATGGCAGCCGTCTTCTCCAGCATGGCCGAAACCGAGCAGTATTTGTCCTTGGAGAGGTGGACCGCGTCCTCCATAGCCTTCTTCGACACATTGCCCCGAACACGATACACCAGCCGGATCGCGGTATAGACCTTGGGGGGATCAGGCGCTTGGTCGGCTTCGGCGCGGACTTCCAGCGCGGTAAACGGCTCGCGCTTTTTATGCAGGATACTGGCCACGTCCGTGGCCGTGCATCCGCACAAGCCCACCAGCACCAACTCCATGGGACTGTTGGCGGTTTTCTCCGTGGATGCGCCGTCCATCACGATGGAGTGCCGACTCCCAGCAATCCCCACAAATCTCGAATTATCCGTCCACACCGCATTCGCTGAAATCATGACAAAATCCTCCCGGAACAATTAGATCATCGTCGTCATTGAGAACACGTGATCCGCATCACCGCAAATTGTCCGTCACCGGCTCGGGGTGAATCAGCACGCGAAACAACTGCGGCGCAGCTTGCTTCAATCGAATCTCAAGTTCCGTCTGCACATCATGCACGCGCGAAAGCTGCATCCCATCAGGCAACGTGCAATGGCAGGACAAATAAAGACGATTGCGCACACGGCGGATCTTCACATCGTGCAGATCAATGATTTCCGGGAACCCCGCGGCAATCTTCTTAAATTTCTTTTCCAGCGCGGCATCCTCGATTTCCTCTTCCCCGGGCTCTATCGTCGCAGGCTCGCTCTCGATGTGCGTCAGGATGGTGGCTACTTCCGGCACTTCAGCGCGAATCTCATTTTCCAGCTGCGTCACCCGGTCGTGGGCCTCTTTCAGCTCAAAGTTCTCGTTCAGTTCCAGATGCTGCTCCACGTGCAACTTCCCATCCAAATCCTGCACGCTCACATCATGGACGTTCACGTTATGCCGCGTCGCCACAGCGCGGATGCGATCGAAAATACTTTCATCCACTTGCGGCCGCGCCAGCGAGTGGACCATTACATCGGCGTCAGGCAGCAGCTTCTGCACCGCGCTTGTAACGGCTCCGACAATTTGTTCCGACCTCTGAAATGTCACGACGCGAGGCAGAGCCACCGAGAGATCCGCGAAATAGCGGTTCCCCGCTCGCCGGATGCGCACGCGTTCCACTTCAACCACGCCATCAACCCCTGTCACCGCGTGAATAATGCCCGCGCGCACCCCAAGCGGCGCAGCGTCCAGCAGAGCATCCACCGTGCGCCGTGCCAGCCGCCAGCTCACCCAAATGACCACCCCAGCCACGCACAAGGCCGCAACCGGATCGGCAGCCCTCAGCCATGCAATGCCAAAGTGGCGCCCCAGCGCCACCAGCGCCAGCCCCAGAATCACGACCGAACTCGACCAGATGTCCGTGCTGAAATGCAACGCGTCGGCTTCCAGCGCCTGACTGTCATATTTCGCCGCAATCCGGCCCAAAGCACGCGAACGCCAAAAATCGATCCCGATGGAAAGGAACATCACGGCAAACGCCGCCACCGAAGGCTCAATCTCCACGCTATGGAAGAGCAGCCGGTGCTGCGCCTCGTAGATGATCCAAACGCAGGTCAGCAGTAACAGGAACGTCTCAATGAAGGCGGAAAAATTTTCCACCTTACCGTGGCCATACTGATGCTCCGCGTCCGCCGGCTTGTCGGAAACCCGCACCGAGAAGTAGGTGACCAAAGCCGCCACCAAATCGAGTCCGGAGTGCGCGGCTTCCGAAAGGATACCCAACGATCCAGTCGTAATCCCCACCAAAACTTTTAGAAACGTGATCACCAGCGCGGCCAAAACCGAGTTGCCGGCCACCGAACGCTTTTCCGAACGCATATTTCTTGGGGCGGCGTTGGTTTCAGTCTGGGTTTCGGTCATGGTGTCGCTTCGATTATCGCCTCTCCACGCTTCCCCGCCAAGTTGCAAGAGCGCAACGCCGCTAGCCACCGCATATGCTACGATAAAAGCCGTTCGCTTTCTTGGAGGATATTTCGTGATTTTCCGTCATCTTTTCGCCATCATCCTGTGCTGCTCCATGGCTTTCGGTCAGGCCGCCAGCACCATGCCTCCGGCCCAGTCCGCCGCCCCTGCCCCTGCTACCCCTGCCGCCGCGCCCCTGACTCCGGATACGCCCGTGGTTTCCATTAAGGGAGTTTGCGCTCCGGGCGCAGCCGATTGCACCACGGTCATTACCAAGGCCGAGTTTGAAGAATTGGTCAATGCCTTCCAGCCCCAGATGAAGCTCCCACAGCAGCGCCAGGTGGGCACCAGCTACGCTCAGCTCCTCACCATGGCCCAGGAAGCCAAAAAACGCGGACTCGACAAATCCCCCCGCGTGGAAGTACGCGCGAAAATTGCCGTCATGCAGGCCCTCGCCGGTGAGCTTCGCGACAGCATGCAGGAGGATGCCGGTAAGGTCTCCGATGCCGATGTCGAAAAATATTACGCTGACCACAAGACCAACTTCGAGCAGGCCGACGTGGAGAGGCTGATCATTCCGCGCACGCCGCAGGCCGCTGACAAAGACGCCAAAGACAACGCCAAGCCAGCCGTGAAGAAGGCTACGCCCGCTGCTGCCGCCAAAGCCGGCGTCAAAACCGCGCCAGCGAAGCCAGCCGCAGCCAAGACCGCCATGGACGAAGCCGGCATGGCCGCTCTGGCCGCCAAGCTCCGCACCCGCGCCGCCGCTGGTGAAGACTTCGCCAAGCTGCAAGCCGAGGCGTTTGCCGCTGCCAACATCAAGGGCGCTGCGCCGGATACCAAGGTTCCAAAGTCTACGCGCGCTACCCTGCCACCCAATGTGTTTGACCTCAAGACGGGCGACGTTTCCGAACTCGTCCCCGACGCGCGCGCATTTTTCGTCTTCAAGATGGGCGCGAAAACAACAGTTTCGCTCGACGACGCCAAGGCCGACGTCAAGACCGCTATCAAGAACGAACGCGTCCAGCAGGGTCAAAAAGCTGTGTCCGAAATCAGCACCACGACCTTGAACGACGCCTACTTCGGGCCAGCCGAGCCGGAACATGGACCGGGCGGGCCTGGTCGTCTGCCCTCCGCCAATCCTCCCTCGAACTGAAAGCTCGAACCGAAAGCCCGAAACTGAAAGAATGACCGATACGAAACCGCCCATTGTCGTCACCGGGGCAGCCGGCAACCTAGGCCGTCGGCTGCTCCCGATGCTTTCTGGCTACTCCGTGACGGCGGTGGACCTTGCTCCGCCCGAAAATCCCGTCGCCCAATTTGTCAGCCTCGATCTAGGCAAGGAAGAATCCTGCCGGGAATTGTTTCATCTCTTCCAGCAAGTTCGTCCAGTTGCGGTCGTCCACCTCGCTTTCGTGCTCGACCCGGTGCGCGCGGCGATTCTTGACGTTGACCGCATGTGGCAGATCAACGTCGCGGGCACGGCGCGCGTTCTCGAGGCTGTCTCGGAGACCAACCGCAACGGCGAAAACACAATTCGCAAGTTTGTCCATCTGAGCAGCGTCGCCGCCTATGGGTCGGATCTGCCGCGCCCCGCCACCGAGGAGTCGCGTCTGGCGGCCCACACCTTGCCCTACGCCATTCACAAACAGGAAGCGGACGAGGTGGTGCAGACCTGGGCGCCTTCCCTCGCTCAATCGAGCGTCTACCTCTTGCGCCCTCACATCTTCGCCGGTGCCACCGTCGACAATTACATGGTCGGCGCTTTTCGCGGTACGCCCAACGGCAAAGGCCGCTGGGCGGAGAAGCTGCGCGCCAAAGGCAAGCGCCTTCCCTGCATGATGCCCCGCGACCCGCGCTACCTGAATAAAAAAATCCAATTCCTCCACGTGGATGACATGGCCCGCTTGATCACGCACATCGTCAGCCTGTCCGAACCCGAGTCGCAGCGGCTGAATATCCTGAACGTAGCCGGACGCGGCGAACCGCTCACTTACGCGCGCTGCATAGAATTAGCTCAAGCCAAACTCATCCGGCTGCCAGGACTTTGGCCGTGCCGGATGGTCCTCGAAGCATTGTCGCGTGCCGGAATTTCCGCCATACCCCCGGAGGCTCTCCCCTACATGACCGGAGAGTACATCATGGACACCAGCCACTTGCAGACGTGGCTGGGGCCGAAGTATTCAGAAGTCATCCAGTACACCATCGAAGACGCTTTCCTGGATACGTTCCGCAACCAAAACTAATCGCGATCACTCGGGGTGCCCCGTCCTTCTTCCTTGTCATCTTGAGCGCAGCATTCGCGCGCGCCAGCGCGGGAATGCGCAGTCGAAAAGCCTGCCCTGAGCGCAGCCGAAGGGACCCCTGTACATTCGCCTTGACTACACTCTCTCAAGTTTCTCACCGTACAGCCTCCCGCATCGCTTCAGGCGTCTTCCCATAAAATCTCCATTCGGCAAACTCATTGCCACTTGATCAGAGGTTCCCTAGCAGCCCGTGGTGGAAGTAAGATTCGTATCAGGGCACCGCTTCAGGAGCCCGCCCTGAGCGTAGCCGAAGGGGTGCCGTAAGTGCATTGTTTTGAGTGCGCCTTCAGGCGCTGGATTTTAAACTTTAGACTTTCACCACGGGCTGCTAGGGAGGAGAGCTTGGTAACATCACATCGACAATTAACGAAACATCTGTTTTGCTTCCTCAGGCGTAAGGTGTTGATTCCGCGCCGCAAATTCCGCCTCCCTCAGGGGAAACCCTACTTCCGTCCCCAATACAACCCAGCAATCCCAAACGAGTACGGCGTCCACGCCACCTCACGAAACCCCGCCGCGCGCATGCGCTCCAGCATCTCAGGCGGCTTAGGAAACCGCTCCACGGAAGCGGGCAGATACGCATACGGTCCACTCACACCGGAGAGCGCCGTCCCGATCTTCGGCAACACATGGCGAAAATACACCCGGTACATCGCGCCCAAAGCGCCTTCCGGCTCGCTACACTCCAAAATGCCGCACTCTCCGCCAGAACGCAGCACGCGCAGAATTTCCCGCAAGCCCTCGTCATAGTTGGCAAGGTTCCGGAAACCGAACGCCGAAGTCACCAGGTGAAACGCGTCATCTACAAAAGGCAACTGTAGGGCATCCGCTTCAATCCAGCTCGGACTTTTTCTAAGCTTCTCAGACTTAACGGCAGCCCTGTGCAACATGGGATGGGCGAAATCGGCTCCTACGATCTTGACCCCGTCACGCGCCCTGCGCTCCAGCGCAAACGCCATGTCGCCCGTGCCGCAGCAAAGATCCAGAACGCGAGCCTCAGGGTTCATTAGAATGGAATCAAACCGCCGCGCCGTCCGCCACCACCATAGGCGATCCACATTCATGGAAAGAACGTGATTCAGCAGATCGTAGCGCGGAGCAATCTCACTGAACATCTTGCGCACGGCCTCTGCCGCGGCTTGTGGGTCAGCGGCGCCTTGCGGGGACGCGCCCAGGGTGCGGCTTTTCGCCGTGTCCGCTTCTTGCAGCTTCGCGCTCATTGGCTGGCCGAGATCCGCCGCACATGTTCTACGGCTTCCAGCACGATGCGATCTGGAATCCCCGCAACCACTTCCACCGTGCCAATTTTTTTCGGCAAAATAAAATGCACTTTCCCACCACGCGCTTTTTTGTCAGACCTCAATCGCGCCACCACACGTTTCGCAGAAGCGGTCACTCGCGGCAATTTCCCTAAGCTCAGAACAGCGCGAGTCGCCCGTTCCGCCTCCGCCTCCTTCATCATTCCCGTAGTTTGTGCAATGTGGACGGCCGCTATCATTCCCCACGCCACCGCCTCCCCGTGAAGAAATTGCCGATAGCCGGTTTCCGCCTCCAGTGCGTGACCAATAGTGTGGCCGAAATTCAGGTTTCTGCGCACGCCGCCTTCCCGCTCATCCGCCGCGACCACCTTCGCTTTCAGCTTTACGGACGCTGCAATCACCGGGTCCAGCGCCGCACCCTCTCTGCGTAGAATCGCCGCCTGGTTCGCTTCTATAAATCGAAACAACCCAGCATCTCCGATTACGCCACATTTCACGGACTCATAAAGACCCGCCCGAAACTCCCGCTCCGGCAGCGTGGCCAAAACCTCCGAATCGATAAGTACCGCCAGCGGCTGATGAAATGCTCCCGCCAGGTTCTTCCCAGCTCGCAGATTGACCCCCGTCTTTCCGCCTACGGAAGCATCCACCTGCGCCAGAAGCGTCGTCGGAATCTGTACAAAGTCGATACCCCGCATGTAAACCGCCGCCAGAAAACCCGCCACGTCTCCGACTACGCCGCCGCCCAGGGCGATCACCGCGCTATCGCGATCCGCTCCTAGAACAACCATCCGCTCGGCCAGCAACTCCAGAGTACGAAACTTCTTGTGGGGCTCACCATCGCCCATCTCCAGAAATTCCACCCGCAGCCCTGCTTGCGTGAGAGACTTGTGTAGAACCCCTCCCCATAACTGGCGCACCTGCGGCACCGTCACGACAAAACAGCGGCGATTCTTGCCCAGCAGCCGCGCCAGCACGCGGCCAGATCGCCGCAGCAATCCGCGATCCAGCAGGATGTCATAGTGCCGTGGCTCAACTTTTACCTTGACTCGTTGCATCCCCTTCATCATAACCGAGCACGCATCGCGGCTGCCTCGCCCGAAGCTTCCTCACCTGCGTGATACCATTTGCCCAGCAATGAAGCCTACGCCGAAGGAAGCAGATTTTCTCGTCATCGGAGCGGGAATCGCCGGTTTGCGCGCCGCCATTGAGCTGGCGCAGGCCGGACGCGTGCGTGTGCTGGCCAAACGTCAGGTCACCGAATCCAACACGCAATACGCCCAGGGAGGCATCGCCGCCGCCCTCAGCGATGAAGATGAAATTGGTCTCCACCTGCAAGACACTCTCAGCGCCGGCGATGGCCTGGTGGACCCAGAGGCCGCTCGCGTGCTCGTCGAAGAAGGCCCGGAACGCATCGAAGAACTGATTCGCTGGGGCACGGAATTTGACCGCGATGGCACCAAACTCGTTTTCGCCCGCGAGGGCGCGCACAGCCGTAACCGCGTGCTCCACGCCCACGGCGATTCCACCGGACGCGAAATTCAGCGCGCTCTCTACGCCAAAGCCAAGACGCTCAAGAACATTTCTGTCGAGGAATTTGAATTCAGCATTGATCTACTAACGGACGGTAACCGGGTCTGCGGCGTCACTCTGCTCAACGAATCCGGCGCAAAGGAGGAAGTTCGAGTGTCGGCGGTATGTCTCGCCACCGGGGGACTCGGACAACTATATCGTGACACGACCAACCCGCGCGTTGCCACCGGAGACGGCGTTGCCATGGCTTTTCGTGCCGGCGCCGAAATTGCCGACATGGAGTTCATTCAATTCCATCCCACCGCCCTCTTCCTCGAAAACGCCCCCCGCTTTCTCCTGACCGAGGCTCTGCGCGGCGAAGGCGCTTACCTGCGCAACGACCAGTTACAGCGCTTTATGGCCAAATATCACGACCTCGCGGAACTGGCCCCGAGGGACGTTGTAGCTCGCGCTATTGTTCACGAATTGGAAGTCAGTCAGGCCAAACAACCAACGGTCTACCTGGATCTCACGCATCTTGACCCGGAAACAATTCGCAAGCGCTTTCCGCGCGTTCACGCCACTTGTCTCCTCTACAACATCGATATCACCACCGAGCTGATTCCCATTCGCCCCGCCGCTCATTACGCTATGGGCGGGGTCCGCACCGGCCTCGATGGACGTTCCACTCTGCTGGGACTCTATGCGGCGGGCGAAGTGGCTTCCACGGGCGTACATGGCGCAAACCGTTTGGCCAGCAACTCCCTTCTGGAAGGTTTGGTCTTCGGCGCTCGGGCCGGTCACGCCGCCTGCGGCGATCTGCGGCCCAACGCCACCGGATCTACCTCCGCGAAGCTTGCCATAAGTTCTATATCAGAAGCACATGCGGATGCCATTCGAGCCGTCCAGGAAATCATGACCCGGCACGTGGGCATCGTTCGCGACGCGGGCGGATTGCGTACCGCGCTACAACGCCTGGCGGAGATCGGCTCCACCATCCAGCACCCCAACACCAGCACGGGCTATGAAGCCCGCAATCTCCAGCAGGTTGGCGCCCTGGTGACACGGTCCGCTCTCGCCCGCGAAGAGAGCCGAGGCGGCCACTACCGCAGCGACTTCCCTTCCCACGACGACGCGCACTTCCTCAAACACACCCTGATTCGCGGCAAAGAACTGCATTTTGCCTGAGCAGACTCCGCCCTACTCCTCCCGCCCAGCCTTCACCGCCCGCAAATCAATCCCCAACAATTCCGCCTTCTTATAAAGATGACTTCGCTCCAACCCCAACGCCTTCGCCGCGTTCGTCATATGAAACGAACACCGCTTCAACTCCCCTAACACCTGCTCCTTCTCAAATCCATGCACCCGCTCCGCCAACGTCCCCGTCCCTGACGCCGCAACTCGCCCCGCTGGCAGCGCCATCTCCACCGTCGCCAAATCTACAACCTCATCCGAAGCCAGCAAAATCAACCGTTCCACCACATTCCGCAATTCCCGCACATTCCCCGGCCAAGCCAGCCCCTGCAAAGCCGCCACCGCCTCCGCCGAAAACTCCATCGCCTTCCACCCATTCTGCGCGCAAACCTGCCGCGCAAAATGCTCAATCAACCCCGGAATATCCTCCCGCCTCTCCCGTAAAGGCGGCAGCACCACCGGAAATACATACACCCGATGATACAAATCCTGCCGGAACTTCCCCTCCCGCGCCAGCTGTTCCAGATCGCGATGTGTCGCGACCACCACCCGTACATCCACCTTGATCGCCCGCTCCCCGCCAATCCGTTCCACTTCCGACTCCTCCAATACCCGCAACAACTTCGCCTGCATCGCCAACGGCATATCCCCAATCTCATCCAGAAACATCGTCCCCCGCTGCGCCTGCTCAAATTTCCCCAAATGCCGCGCCCCAGCCCCGGTAAACGACCCCTTCTCATGTCCAAACAATTCCGACTCAATCAACTCCGCCGGCACCGCCGCACAATTCAAGGTGATAAACGGCCCCCCGGCGCGTGCACTTTTTTCATGTAGCGTCCGCGCAATCAATTCCTTCCCCGTCCCCGTCTCCCCCAAAATACAAACCCGCGCCTCGCTCGCCGCCACACGCTCCACCTGCGCCATCACGCGCCTCATCGCCTCTCCCGACCACACCGGCGTATGCTTCCCCAACCTCCGCCGCAACTCCGAATTCTCCGTTTCCAATCGCCCCAGCTTCAGCGCGTTCTCCACCGTCAGCAAAAGCTTCTCCGTGGAAATCGGCTTCTCCAGAAAATCCAAAGCCCCCAGCCGCGTAGCCTTCACCGCCATCTCGATATGCGCCTGCCCCGACATCATCACCACCGGGCTGGTCACCCCAGCCGCCTTCAGTTCCTCCAGCAGAACAAGGCCACCCTTCCCCGGCATCACCACATCCGAAAGAATCAAATCAAACGCCTGCGCCTGAGCCAGCTCCAGCGCCTTCGCCGCGCTATCACACACCACGGCCTCATGTCCCGCCAGACGAAACGCCCGCGACAGCGAAGCCAAGGTATTCGCCTCGTCATCCACAATCAATAGATGCGCTTTCCCCATCAAACCACCTCCCGCGGCAACCGTATCCGAAACATTGTTCCTGTAACAGAACTCTCCACGGCAATATCCCCGCCATGATCACTCACCACCGACTGCACAATCGCCAGCCCCAATCCCGTCCCATGCTGCTTCGTCGTGTAGTAAGGAGTAAACAACCGCTCCGTCTCCTCTTTCGTCATCCCCGTTCCTGTATCGGAAATTGCAATCTCCACGCCCGAATCGATAGCCTTCGTCGCCAACCCCAACCGTCCTCCAGAAGGCATCGCATCCACCGCATTCAACACCAAGTTCGACACCGCCCGATGCAACAACTCCGCATCCGCCAACACCAAAGGCACCTCCCCCAGCGCTCTTTCCACGGTAATTCCGCAAGCCAATAGCTGCGCCGCATGCAGCCGTTCCACTCCCAGCA
>JAYTQD010000210.1:0-4421 GCA_043746935.1 Acidobacteriaceae bacterium
AGCCATTTGAAAATGGGGAAGCAATAGAACCATCATAGCTGGGAACCCGAATATTGATGAGGGTTTCATTATCAATAATTGTAATGACGCCATTATGAATGGTAACCGTTTTTTTACCATCAGGAGAAATTGCCATCCCAAAAGGATCGTGGGTAATTTGAATCGTTTTTCCTGCGGGCTGAACGTATCGGCCGCTGGGAAGGACACTGATGCCATTCACGTTAATGTGCGTATATTCTTTACCACCAGGAACCATCAAAACCTGCCGGGTACTTTGTGCACTGACCTGATTTACGGAAAATACAACATGTTGGCGCCATGCTCCCCTTGCCTGCCAACGCGAGGGGTTGCCGACAGTTCCAGCACCATGGAAGGGTTGAATCCGTCTATCGTCTTGAGCGCCGTCTCCGTATAGGCATGATGGCCTTCGTCAATTACCACCATCGGACGAACCAGGCGCATGACATTCCCGAGCGAATCCTTGACGATTGCACCCATAAGCCGCGGGTCGGCACCATAGATATCGAGGTTTGGAATGTCTCCCAACAACTCGTGATGCGCCTCCAGGTCATCTTCGCGCGGAAAAAACCCATGCACACTCCCGCGGTCGCGGAAGAATCGCAGCGTCTCTTTCGACTGACGCGATGCGGATTGCAACATCAGCAGCATGACGCACAAGTGCGATTCCACGTCCGCCCTCGATAGCGGGGAGTCCTTCTCCAGGATCTTGACCCGGCCTGCGCCCGCGACATTGAGCATTTGACGGTAGGGATGGTCACGATCATTCAGTGTGCGCCGTGTCTGACTGAAGATAGCCTCGTTCGGCACTATCCAGAGCACAAGCCCGGCATGGCGACGGTAATAGCTTGAGAAAATACGCGCCACGGCCGCCGCTGCCAATAGTGTTTTGCCGCCGCCCGTCGGAACTTTCAGGCAAACATTGGGTATTGGCCGGCCTGCCGGATCGAAACGGCTTGAATAAGGCCTGTCAGCAAACGTCGGGGGCAGTTGCTGCCGTTCCCGCATCGCGTCCCAGGTCTTGCGCGGAAAATTGAGGGCCTCTTTATCGACGTCGACTTCCGCCGCCCGCAGGGCTTCAGCGGCCTTCTCGGCCTGGGCGCGCTGCTTGTCGAGCTCCTCGATAAACCGTGCCAGTTGCGCCAGTACCTCGCGCTGGAACTGTTTGAGTTCCGTTCCGGCCAACTCGGCCGCATCCGTGACGTAGCTGCGCGGCTCCCAGAAGATCTTTCTGTCGCGCTCGATGCGAGAACTGAAGTCCTCGTCCAAAACACCTTGCAGGCGCAACAAATCCACCCGGTAGATCAATCCCAGATCGTCGAGTTGACCGGACAATCGGGAAAAATCCGTTGCCGGCATTTCGGGCGCATCGACAGCGAGATCGATATCGGATTCATTACGGTGATCTCCTCGTGCCCGCGAGCCGTAGATCCAAACGCGCGCGATGTTCGGCGTGTGATCGAACAGCTTGACGAGCTTGGCCATACTCGAAGGCGCGATGCCGAATCGTCCCGGCGGCGAGGATAGCTCCATTCTAGAGCGACTTCAGTTTGCCGAGCAGCGCATCGAACGCGTGAACCGCCTGGGAACGCACGAAGGCGGCGACCTCAATGGCCTTCTTCTCGTCATAGGTGTGGCTCGTTTCGTCTCGGTAGTCCTTGATCTTCTCCCAAAGGTCCGCATCCGAGATCAACTCTGCGCGGAAGGCAGTCTGGATCACCTGGCGCACGACTTCGGGCACCTTCTCCTTTTGCGCGCGCAACCAGTAGAACATGCTCTTCCAGCCCAATTCGTAAGTGAACTCGAAGCGCTGGATCAGCGCGTCCCGTATCAGATCAGTCTCATTTTCCGCCAGCGCCTCGTGCAGACGTACGAGAGCTTTCTCAAACTGACCGCGTGCCAACTCGAATCGGTCCTCGCTCATCTTAGGCCTCCCGATAAAGCGCGAACGGCAGCGGGGCAAATTCGACGCCGTGCTCCAGCAACTGCCGGTTGGAAAGAAACTTGGCGGGTGCGAATACCAGATGCCGCAGATCCTTGTGTTTTTCTCGCAACTTCCTGGCAAACGAAAGGGTAAGGGCCGCGTCGGGAGACTTGAGAAATGCCAGGTCGGGTTTGTAGATGAGCCAGACAAAGCGGTCCTGCGCCTTGCCAACGAAAAATTCTTTCTCCTTAATACCTGACTTGGCCAAGGTGCCGCCGGTCGCCGTATAGAACAGCCAGGCCGCAAGGCTGGCGTAATCCGGCAGTTGCTTGCCGGAAAGGATCTTTTCGGCGTCGATGGGCTCTCCCAGCGTGCAGAACGTAAATTCTCCACCCAATCCTTCAACCCGCTCGGAAATTTTTTTCTCCCCCTCGACCAGCAACACGCCGTCGTCCATTTTGACGTTCACTTTGTCGAAGCGCCGATTCTCGGGCGACACTCTTGCCAAATCTTCTCGTTCGGCGAACCCTTCACGTTGCTTGATCGCCTCCACTTGTTCGAGCAAATTGGATGCTTTCTGGAGCTTGCTCCAGGTCACTTTTTCACTTAGCAGTTCCTCGCGCTGCGTGCCTACGTATGCGTAGCCGTTGATAACGCGACGTATGCGCTCGGCAGTAATTCTGTCGGCATAGTCTTCACCTTCGACAAGAATGAACTTGCGGTTGCCGCCGTCCTTGGTATTTGCTCTTAGTACTGCATGAGCCGTACTGCCGGAGCCAGCAAAGGAATCAAGAATTAAGGATTCTTTTGTCGTTGCAATCCGCAGTATTCGTTCTATCAATCCCGTTGGTTTGGGGGCATGCAAACCGAGGTCTGGTTCGCTTGAAAAAATTTCGAGCAACTCTTTCTTTGATTGCTCAGTGTCTCCAACATCTGACGCTAACCAAAGCGTATCTGGCACCAAACCTTTGCGCTCCCAAGGAAACATTTTAAAGCGCGGCCGTCCCTCGCCACCCTTTGGGAAATATATACGGTTGTCTGCGAGGGCTTTTTTATATTCAGCCTCTGTCGCACCCCAACTTCTTCCCTTTGGCGGCCTTAAAATATTGCCGCTTCGCGATTCAATGTCGTATTGCTGATTCTCCCGAAATCCTTGTGCTGAAAACGGGATGGAAAACCATGGGCCACGTGGATCGTTATCAATATTAGAGGGAACGCCTTCTTCGACGGGAAGCAGATTACGGAAGACTTTCCAGGTTCCGGCCAACTCTTTCGAGTATGCAATTACATGATCAAAACTCGGGGAAAATGTGCTTCTATTCTCACGAGAGGTTCTCTTCTGCCACGCGATTGAAGTAACAAAGCAGTCATCGCCTAAAACCTCGTCAAATACCATTCTTGCCCGATGCACCTCGTTATCATCAAGCGTCATCCATAAGCTGCCGCGTTCTGACAATAGCTCTCGTAAAAGCGTCAGCCGCGGCCACATCATGCACAGCCACTTGTCATGGCGCAGCATATCCTCTGCGTTGACGGGATTCGATTTCAGCCATTCGCGCATGATGGGCGAATTGACGTTGTCGTTGTATGACCAGTTTTCATTACCCGTGTTGTAGGGCGGGTCGATGAAAATCAAATCGACCTTGCCGGCGTAACGCGGCAGCAGGCTCTTCAGCGCATGCAGGTTATCGCCATGAATGATGAGGTTGCCCGCGAGATCCGCCGGACCGATGGATTTATCCGGATCCGGTATGAGAGGACGATAGGGCACCGTGAGGTGATGGTTATAGACGTACTCTTTCCCCTTGAAAACCAACTCAGGCATTCTCGTTCCTTTTTCTTCGAGCCCGTAGTTTAGCGCAGTGCTTCCAGTTTCTGACACGTAGCTTTTTCACCCCCATCCCCGCCCCCGTCGAGGGGGAAGGGGTTTCCCGGAGGTGTGTGGCCGGCGAGCCTCAGCGTCCCGACAGCGTACGGAAGAAGGCTTTGATGCGGTCCCACAGAACCGAGAAGATGAGCGAGCCTGCGTCAAGTTCGGGAACTGACGCCTCGGCAGCGTGACCGGCGTTTGCTCCGCCCGCGCTTTGATTGAGACGTGCTTGCAGGTTGCGGGCGAAAGATTCGGTCATGCGCTTGGCGATGTCCTCGACGAGGCTCGACCGGCTGAATTGCGCGAGCGGGCCGGTGAGCGTGAAACCGACCTCGAGGTCGACCCGGGTCGCCGCGCCGCCTGCGTCTTCGACGAGAACGTAGCGGATCTCGCCGCGCGTCGTCGAACTCGAACGCGTATCCCGCGCACTGCCGTGGATTTTTCCCGTATGGTTCGACGCATCGCGCACGACGTCGGCCGCGCCTTCGAATTCCGCGGTGATCGGCCCGACCTTGATGCGGATTCTGGGTTCGACGTGATCATCCGTCGGCGGGCCAATGAGCGAGGTGCCCGGCAGACAGGTCGTGACCTCGCCCAGGCGCCCGAAAA
>JAYTQD010000211.1:0-1628 GCA_043746935.1 Acidobacteriaceae bacterium
CCCAACAGACTAATATGGAAAACGCAATTGATGCCTAACCAGCCAATGGAGCGGACGCCTCCGTGCTGCGCACTTCGGCGCCGCTCATCGGCGCGTTAGGCGTCGCTTGGCCGGCCAGGATCTGTGAAACTTCGTAAAGCACGAAATCCCAATCAGCGGAGAAATCCTTCTTGAAACCTCTGTCGAAAGAGTACGACTTGGTAATTATCGGCGGTGGCATCGCCGGTTCGACCTTAGCCCGAATCATGAGTGGTCGCGGCGCTTCGACACTGCTGATTGAGAAGGAGGAAAAATTCAAAGACCGTGTCCGAGGCGACGGAATGACCTCTTGGGGGGCAGGGCTTGCGCGGGACTTAGGAATATACGATCTGCTACTCGATAGTTGCGGTCACGAACTGCCGATTCTCGATATCTTCGTCGCCGGGATTCAAATCGCGAATCGCCATCTGATTGAAAGTACTCCGACGCATACCCCATTCTTCACCTTTTATCATCCGGCGATGCAAGAAGCGCTATTGTCCGCCGCACAGTCTACTGGCGCCACGATCGCGCGCGGAGTACAAGCCTGTGGCGTGACTATGGGAGCAAGCCCATCTGTCGCAATTCGAGATGGTGAGGGCGTCGCGGAAGTTCGAGCAAGACTCATAGTCGGGGCCGATGGACGGACGTCCGCTGTCCGAAAATGGGCAGGATTCCCGGTCAACCACGACCAAGAGCACCTCGTCATAGCGGGTGTTCTAATGGAGTATATTGATACCGCGCGTAATACCGCAACCCTGTACTTCAACCCTGAACTAGGCAAAGCCGCGTATCTCTTTCCGCAGAGAAATGAGAGGGTCCGGGCCTACGCCGTACATGGCGTTAACAATGAAACGAAACTCAGCGGCAGCAGACAGGTGGCCAGATTTCTAGAGATTCTCGAAGAAGCTGGGGTCCCACCTAGCGCTATACGAAACGCAAAGGCAGTCGGGCCCCTGGCAAGCTTCAATGGTGCAGCATACTGGGTGCCGCAACCCTACAAGCAAGGCGTAGCTCTAATCGGAGACGCAGCAGCTTCATCCGATCCGGTGTGGGGCGAAGGTCTTTCGCTGGCGTTGCAAGATGTGAGGGTGCTGAGCGACAAATTGTCGGCCGACGCAGAATGGACCAGCGCTGCATCCTCGTACGCGCTGGAACACGAACGCAGGTTCGCCGTGACCCACGAAGTGTGCAATTGGTACGCAGAGTTCTTCCTCCGGACCGGGGTCGAAGCGAGCATTGTGCGCGCGCGTGCGTTCCCAAAGTTAGCTCAGGATCCAACGCGATTCCCGGACCTATTCGCCCTAGGGTCCGATACGCCGAACCACGACTTGGTTCGAGCCCGCTTTTTTGGCGAAATCTGAATGAAAAAGATGCAAGTCCTAAGATGGCGACGCCTAACCAGCCAATGGAGCGGACGCCTCCGTGCTACGCACTCCGGCGCCGCTCATCGGCACGTTAGATGTCAGCGGGTTGAATGTTGTGCCAAGTTGGATCACGGGAACCGTCATCCGACTGGACAAGCTGCAAGTCAGCGTCGCTCCTCCGCGCGAGTTCTGTTGGCGGGTCGGCCATCGAAGCAGGTGAAGTCAACAAAAGACCGGCTTTGA
>JAYTQD010000212.1:0-1626 GCA_043746935.1 Acidobacteriaceae bacterium
CAGGACCTCTATGTGACCGGATATGGCGGGAACGCCCTTTACCATAACCTGGGTGGCTGCAAGTTTGAAGACGTGACGGAGAAGGCCGGAGTTGGTGCCGGCGGTTTTAGCACGGGTTCCGCCTGGGCGGACTACGACCGAGACGGGCGGGTGGAGCTGTTCGTGTCGCGCTACGTTCATGTCGATATGAACAAACTTCCGGAGCCGGGAAGCGATCTAAAGTTTTGCCACTATAAGGGCGTTCTGGTGCAGTGTGGTCCCTGGGGCATGCAGGGCGAGAGCGACTTGATGTTCCATAATCGTGGAGATGGGACGTTTGAGGATGTATCAAAGAAATCTGGAGTGAGCGATCCTGGACACTACTATGGGCTCGGCGCGGTGTGGGGCGACTACGACAACGATGGTTGGCCTGACCTGTACGTCGCCAACGATGCGGGGCCAAATTATCTTTATCGCAATAAGCACGATGGGACGTTGGAAGAAGTCGGGCTGCTGGCGGGGGCGGCACTGAGCGCCGAGGGACAAGAGCAGGGTTCGATGGGCGTGGATTTCGGCGACTATCTCCGGGACGGGCGCATGGGGGTTGTGGTGACGAACTTTGCGGATCAGGCGAACGCGCTTTACCGCAACCAGGGCGCGCAGGGATTTGCCGACGTGAGCTGGGCAGCGCAGATTGCCCAGCCGAGCGTTCCTCTGGTGGGTTGGGGTGCTGGTTTTTTTGACATGGACAACGACGGGTGGCTGGATTTGTTTGTGGCCAACGGGCACGTTTATCCGCAAGTGGGGACGGGCAGCTCCACGGGTGCATTCCGGCAGCCGATGTTACTGCATCGGAACAAACGGGACGGGACATTCGAGGAAGTGTCTTCGGAGGCTGGGTTGCGCGAAATTCCGTTGGCGGCGCGGCGTGGGGCGGCTTTTGGCGATGTAAACAATGATGGGTGTGTGGATATTTTGCTTTTGAACGTGGGCGAACCACCGTCTTTACTGATCAATCACTGCAAGGATGGGAATCACAGAGTGCTCTTTCAACTCACCGGCACGAAGTGCAATAAGTTAGCCATTGGGGCGCGGGCCACGGTGCGGACGGGGAAGTTTGCGCAGATAGCTGAAGTGCGGAGCGGGGGGAGCTATCTTTCGCAAAACGATCTGCGGCTGCACTTTGGGTTGGGAGCGGCGGAGAAGATGGACGAAGTGGAAATTCGCTGGCCGAATGGCAATGTGGAGAAGTTGCGGGATGTTCCGGCGGATTTTATTTATAGCTTGACCGAAAGCAGCGGGATTCAGGGGAAGACGGCGCTGCCCTGAGTTTCGCTATTGAGCTGACCTATAGGCCAACGAAGCGGCGCCGGTTACGTCGCCGTGGCCGGGCTTTTGCACGAAGACTACGGCGCGCAGGTTTTCGGTCTTCCAATCGGAGTGGCGGGCGGCTTTGACTGCGGAAGAGAACTGTCCGTGGCGCAGAGAGCCGATCTCACGAAGCTCGCGCACGACGCCGCTGTGCCGCAAGGTGTGTCCGCCGTTTTCTCCCGAGCCGACTTGGGTAGAGAGTCCATCTTCGGTAATGGCGAGCAAGACCTTTCCGTCTTTTTCTGTTGTTCCATCAACGTCGACTTGTAGTTGGTC
>JAYTQD010000213.1:0-1622 GCA_043746935.1 Acidobacteriaceae bacterium
GAAGTCCCCAGCCTGGTGATTTCCAACTCAGCCCGCGTCCTCTACGCTGCCACTCACGGACGCGGCGCCTATTCTCTTCGCCTCCCCTAAAGGAAACGAAGACCGAATCGCATCGGGTGCCCCGTCCTTGTCGCGAGAGCGACAGGGCGGGGCTTTTCTTTTCCCCACTCGCGATAGAATGAAACTTTCCCAAGGAGACCGCCATCCAACTCGCCAGCTACACCCTCCACGGCCGCAACACCTTCGGAGTCGTTCAAGGTAACCGCGTCACCGACCTCGCCTCTCCGCGCCACTCCGACCTCCGCGCCTTCCTCACCGCCGATGTCCTGAACGAAGCTCTCCCGGAAGACGCCCCGTCCCATCCCATCGACGAAATTACTTTCCTCCCCACCATCCCAAATCCCGACAAAATCCTCTGCGTCGGCCTTAATTTTTTGGAACACATTCGCGAAGTCGGCAAAAAAGTCGAAGACTATCCGCTAATCTTCATGCGCCTCACCTCCACGCAGGTCGGCCATCTCCAACCCATCATCCGACCCAACGCTTCCGACCATCTCGACTTCGAAGGCGAACTCGCCGTCATCATCGGCAAACCCGGCCGCCACATCGCCAAGGAAAATGCGCTCCATCACGTAGCCGGGTACTCCATCTACAACGATGCCTCCGTCCGCGACTGGCAGCGCCACACCACGCAGTACACCCCCGGCAAGAACTTCCCCTCCACCGGCGGCTTCGGCCCCTGGATGGTGACCACCGACGAAATTCCCGACCCCACCAAGTTGCGCTTAACCACGCGCCTCAACGGAGACCTCGTCCAGAATTCCGGTCTCGACGACTTCCGTTTTTCCATTCCTGAAATCATCGCCTACCTCTCCACCTTCACCCAACTCCTCCCCGGCGACGTCATCATCACCGGCACCCCCAAAGGCGTAGGCGCGGGCCGCACGCCTCCGCTCTGGATGAAGCCCGGAGACCGCGTCGAGGTTGAAATCACGTCCATTGGCAAGCTAGTGAACCCGGTCGCGCAGGAAGGCTAACCACACGCAAAGCACATGAATCACGATCCGTTGACCCGCAACTCCCGCAAGACTACAGTCGTAAAAGTATTCAGGAAAGGCACAAATTGAGTTCTCCCACCACGCCCCGCGCCCAGGCAGAGCAACAGGTCGCCGCCTCCACCGCACTCACCGTTCTCAATCTGGTCGCTTACCAGGAGGGAGCGGTCGTCAGCCGCATCGTCCTCAAGCGAGAAAAGGGCAATGTCACCATCTTCGCCTTCGATGTTGCACAAGGACTCAGCGAACACACTTCCCCGTTCGACGCCCTCGCGCAAATCCTGGATGGAGAAGCCGAGATCACCATTGCCGGCCAGCCCATCCCAGCCAAAGCCGGAGAAGTCATCCTCCTACCCGCCGGACAACCGCACGCCCTCAAAGCCATCACTCGTTTCAAAATGCTACTCACCATGATTCGCAGCTAAACGATTCGCAGCTAAACGATTCGCAGCTAAGGAAACTCTGATTAAGTTCAATTTGTCATCCCGACCGTAGCGGAATCGCCGGTTTTCCGGCGATTCCGCGAAGTGGAGGGACCTGCTTTTGATTTGAGAAAGACTGAATCAG
>JAYTQD010000214.1:0-1622 GCA_043746935.1 Acidobacteriaceae bacterium
CACCGGCGATGTCCGTGTACGCGGCGAGTCGTTTAACCAGCAAAGTACGCAGGACCGCAACCGCGCCCGTATTCGCGCCCGCTTTGGCTTTGAAGGCAAGCTAGGAGAATCGTTCCTCGGAGGCCTGGCCCTCGCAACCGGCACCCTTGGGGATCCCACCACGACGAACTCCACCCAGACCAACTTTTTTGATCGCAAAACCATCGGATTGGACCGGGCCTACATCACCTACAACCCCAGCCAATTCAAGGCTCTGCAATTGACTGGCGGTAAGTTCGTGTATCCCTGGATTCGGACCGGCGTTACGTTCGATCCCGATATCAACCCGGAAGGATTCAGCGAAAAGCTGTCCTTTGACTTGAGTAATCCGGTTGTGAAGAATCTCACCATCGGCGCGTATGAGCTGACCTATAGCGAAGCTTCGAAGTCCTCCGACTCATACGCCACGGGTGTGCATGCTTCGGCGAAGCTGCAGCCCTTTCCTTGGTGGAGTGCGACGGCCTCGTTTTCGGCGACAAAGTGGAACAAGCCTGATGCGATTTTACAGGCGAGTCCCTTCTCCGTGGGAGCGACCTTCGCGACGACTGTGGTTCAGACCCCCGTTGTAGACCCGATTTCAGGCCTGCTAGTCCCGACTCCGACGCAAGTCACTGTCGCCGTCCCAGGTGAGGGGCCGGGTTGCGCAAATCTGAAAATCAACAAGGATGGCAGCGTCGTAGTCAAGCTCCCGCCCGGGATTTTGCCGACGTTCAAGAACACGGCTACATGCATCTTTGCTCCCAACGGGATGACCAACTCACTGTCCATTGATCCGACGACAGGTATTCCGCACTTTGCCTCTGGTTTCCTCTACGCGGATTTTATCCTGAACAACCAGTTCAAGACGCCTTTCAAGCGTTTGCCTCTGAATATTGTGGCGGAATATGAAGACAATCTGGATGCCATCGCGCATCCGCTCTGGGTCGACCCCAGCCCTACAAATACGACAGGCCTTCCAACGCCCAGGACGGATCTGGGTAAGCAGTCCCACGCCTACTACTTCGACATTAGTCTCGGACAGACCAAGAACAAGGGCGACTTCCAAGTCGGTTACGCCTGGCTGCGGCAGGAGCAGGATTCGGCGATCGCCTCCTTCGTAGAAAGCGATCAACGAGCTCCTACGAACATCCTGCAACACCGCTTCTACGCGCTGTATAGACTGAACCCCAACACAACGGCCTCGTTCACCTTCTGGCGTGGCCGCACTCTGAATACGTCGCTGCAGAACGCAGTGATTGCTCCGGGCGTCAACGGTACAGTCAGTCAGCTGGACCACAGTCTAAACCGCATGCAGTTTGACTTGATCTACAGCTTCTAACTTCAACGAATAAATGAGTTTATGGGCGTCAGTCAACCAACTGACGCCCAGGTCTTTTGGATCCGCATACGAATCCATTTTCCTGATTTATACTTGATCAAGTGAGGCATTTCCGCATGACCCGCTGGCCCCTGGTTCTAATCGTCGCTCTGAGTTCCTTCGCCGCCATCGGCGCGGTCGCGGCGGAGAAGGTAAAGACGACGAGTCAGCCCGGAGTCATGCTAGCCGTCGAGAAGAAATCCCGTTCGCGCACGCAGTATTACGT
>JAYTQD010000215.1:0-1620 GCA_043746935.1 Acidobacteriaceae bacterium
AAGAAGTTCAAATCGCGGCAACAATCAACACGCCTTAAGATGACTATTTACAAACACTTGCAGCATGCGGCGACGAGTTGAACCGGACAGCAGTGAAAGAGGTTATGGGCATCGAGGTCCGCAGGAACGATGGTTCTCCCTGCGGCCTTCGCCAAGCGTTCCTACGGAACCTGCTGCGTCCGATAGATGCGATCGGTTTTTATCTTGTGGGTTTCCTTGTCGCCATTAGTTCGCAGCAGAACTTGCGAGTCGGAGACAGAATCGCGGGGACAGTCGTCACCGAGAATCCAGGAGCACGGCGCTGGCGAGCGTTTTTGATATTGGTAATCGCTTTAGTGGTGTTGCTGTATCTAGAATCTGTCGTGCATCTTCTTCCTAGGAAACCCTAGTTCGTTCAGTTCTCTAATACTCCCGAACACGATAGTTGTCGATAACAGGCGATTACACGCACGACCCTTCCAGCCCTCCGCCCATCTGGGCTCCGCCATCCCTCGTATAATCAACCTACATGGACTTCCGCCTTCTCAGCGACTACCAGCCTTGCGGCGACCAGACTACGGCCATCCCGTCGCTGGTCAAGGGCCTGTCTGACGGAGAGCAGCATCAGGTTCTCCTCGGCGTCACCGGCTCCGGTAAGACGTTCACTATGGCCAAGGTCATCGAGCAAGCCAACCGTCCGGCGCTGGTGCTGGCGCACAACAAAACTCTCGCCGCGCAGCTCTACAGCGAGTTCAAAGCCTTCTTCCCGCAAAACCCCGTCGAGTTTTTTGTTTCATATTACGATTACTACCAGCCGGAGGCGTATGTTCCGTCGGCGGATTTGTACATTGAGAAGGAAGCGACCATCAACGATGAGTTGGACAAGCTGCGGCTTGCAGCTACGAAGACGTTGTTTGAGCGCCGCGATTGCGTGATCGTCGCCTCGGTGAGCTGCATTTATGGCCTGGGCTCGCCGGAAGCGTATTACGGCATGATGCTCTTCCTGGAAAAAGGCCAGAAGATCGCCCGCCAGGACATCACGAAAAAGCTGGTCGAGATTCTCTATGAGCGCACGGATGGAGACTTCAAGCGCGGCACCTTCCGCGTGCGTGGCGATGTGATCGAGGTCTTCCCTACCTACGACGACATGGCGTACCGGATTGAGCTGTTTGGCGATGAGGTTGAATCGCTTTCACAGATCGATCCCTTGTTCTCGACAGTGAAGCAGAAGTACATGCGGCTGCCGATTTATCCCAAGACGCACTACGTGATGAAGCCGGAAACGCGGAGCCGGGCTGTGGATACGATCAAGGAAGAACTCGCCTGGTGGGAGGCGGAACTCGAGAAGCAGGGCCGTCCCGTCGAGGCCCAGCGGATTCATCAGCGCGTGATGTTTGATCTGGAGATGATTCGCGAGATGGGCTACTGCCACGGCATCGAAAACTACTCGCGGCACTTCACCGGGCGCATGCCAGGAGAGCCGCCTCCCACGCTGCTGGATTATTTCCCGCGCGACTTCATCCTGTTCGCCGACGAGTCGCACCAGAGCATGCCGCAGTTGCGCGCCATGTACAAGGGTGACCGTTCACGCAAAGAGACTTTGGTCGAATACGGCTTCCGCTTGCCTTCCGCGCTGGACAA
>JAYTQD010000216.1:0-1620 GCA_043746935.1 Acidobacteriaceae bacterium
GGAACCGAGCCGGGCGGCAAGCTGGGACCTGTACCACCCCCACCGCGATTGGCGCCTTCCGAGGCTGCAATCAACTGCAACAGTTTTTGCGGGTCATTCAGCCAATCCTTAAATTCCGGTCCCAGCGTCTGCGCAGCGATCTGCGCCGCCACCGAGATGTCGCCGGTCAGAGGGTCGGCGGCCACAAACTTCACTTCATTCACGCGAATCCGCGAACCTTCGTTGCTTCCCAGCGATTCCTTAATCTGTCGCGAAAGATCCTGCGCCTTGGAACCACCGAGCGCAAAAGCCCGCACCAGGCGCGCCAGATCTTCATCTGTAACGTTCGGCGCAAAGTGGATGCTGGCCAGTCCCGCAGCGCCCAGGAGCTGCGCGAAACTGCGCTCCGCCTGCCCCGTTTCCAGAGGCAGCCCATCCAGCAAAATCCGGTTGCCGTTGACGCCCAGCAACAGCCCGCCTGTCCCCGCTACTGGCAGAGCCGCCTGGAGATCCTTCCAGGTAGTCTCAAACGCCGATTCCGTACGCTTATGATCGAACCCATACATTCTCGAATATTTAATGAGAATGTTCAGGCTGTGTACAAACGAGACAGCCGCTGCGCCGCGCGCGCGGCCCGCTTCTTGTGAAGGTAAAGACATAAGACTCGCCACCTAGCCTAAAGCCCCCGGCGCACTGTCAGGTAATTACGGAGGTAACGGGCGGGAGTAGCGGCGGTGTCACTCGCGGAAAACCCCTTTGGCAGGGTAAAAATAGAGGTACGCCATGACGCACGCCCAACTTGTCCAAAAAGCCATAGCCTGGCTCCGCGGTTATCGCTGTAGCGTAGTCCTCTCCGAGCAGGCCTGCGCCAGTGGCGAAATGCCCGATGCCATTGGATGGAAACGTACCCAGCATTCGGTGGTGGTGGAGTGCAAAATCTCGCGCGCCGACTTCCTGGCCGACCGCGCCAAACCCTTTCGCCAGAAACCCGAGATTGGCCTCGGCTGCGAGCGTTTCTACCTGACGGTGCCGGACCTGGTGCGAGCGGAGGAGCTGCCCCTCGGCTGGGGATTGCTCGAATGCCAGCGCGGACGGGTGAAGATCGTGCAGTCTGCGGCCCCCAAAAGCCTACGTTCCGCCCAAGGAATGAAGTACGAAATGAATCTGCTGCTGGCGAGTTTGCGGCGGGTGGAACTCCGTGTCGAGCCCCAAACCATTACCGAATTTCTGAAGTGGAAGAATCGCCTGGCCAGCTACAACGGTGGAGTTTTGCCGGAAGGTGTCGGGACTACGGAGGAAGAAGCGAATTTGTATTTGGAAGAAGAGGCGGTTGCGGCTTCCTCTTAGGCCACGCGGGCGAGGGTGCCCGCGCCCCACAGCAAAAAATAAAACCGGGCTTTTTAGGCCCGGCTCTGAAGCGTCGTGTGCGGTGCGTTTTCATCGCAGCCCGGCGCAGACTAGCGGCGAATTTTCGGTCTCGGGAAGAGGCCCGGTCTTGTTGTACCTTCGTCGCTGGTCCCCAGAAAGAGAGAGAGGAAGCTAGGAAACGAACGCTAGGGATCAAGCACGATTCGGGCCAGCGACGCGATTTTATGTATCACTTCTTGTGTGAGCAGTTAAAATGTTGAAAATAAAACGTTT
>JAYTQD010000217.1:0-4399 GCA_043746935.1 Acidobacteriaceae bacterium
GTGCGTCCAAAGTCGGACAGAGTAAAGGCCGTCACCTGCTGCTGCACGCCGAGTTCGATGGTGGCCTGGTAGAACGCGTTCATCGCGGTGGAAATGTCCGCATAGAGGGAATTGTGCGCATTGATCTGGTCGCTATGCGTATCGAATCCTCCGGTTTGCACAAAGAACACCTGGCGACCCAGGCCCAGCGCCTGACGCACCTGGATGATTTTGGCGACTTGTTGCAACTGCGACGCCAAATTACTGTTCTGCGGAAACACGGTATTCATGGCTGACGCGCCGGCGAACGCGTCGGAGAGCGCTTTCGTGTCCTGGAACGCATTCTGCATGGTTCCGTTCGCGGTCTGCACCAGGGAAAGGCCGGAATCAAAGCTGAGCATTTGTTGCATGGCGTTATAGCGCGCCAGGTCCGCCGCATCATTGAAGTTGAAACCGTCCAGCGCTGTAATATTTCCAGGCGAAACAATGGCCGGACGTGCGCTCTGTCCGTCCGCGAAGACGTTTTCGCCATCCAGCGAGATACTGGCCGGTAATAAAGCGGACGAGTTCAGCGCCTGGACACTGGGGACTTCCACCACGCGGCCTCCCCACCCGACTTCCGCCAGCCCGCCGGAAAATTGCGCGCTCTGCATTTGCAACTGCTGATCCTGATGCGAGAGTAAGTTGTCCGGCAGGGTGGCGTTGCCGGAGAGCACCTGCTGCTGCGTCACCGGAGTGATGAGCGTGCCCACGTTGGCGAGCACGGCCAGATGCTTTTGATTGAAGAGCTGCTGCATTTCTGGGAACTTGGCGTGGAATCCGTAGGACCCGCCGCTCGTAGGCGCTATCTGCAACAACGATCCTTGGGCGAGCGCCAGCCCGGACCGAGCCTTCTTGTAGGCCGTATATCCCACCGAATCCACCGGTACAATCATGTTGTTGGCGTCGTTCCCGCCGTTCAGGAACACGCATACCAGCGCCTTATAATCCGTCTGTGTCTGGGCGAAGGCATTCATGACACCGAAGCGGCTGAAGCTTGCGGCGGCGCCCACTGCCATTCCGCAACATCCCATTCTCAAGAAGTCCCTGCGATTGATTGGCGCCATGCTCTGTCTCCTCGGGGGCTAAAGCCCGCATTTTTTGGCTCTGGATGTCCCGGCTGAAGCCGGAACCTCTAGAGTTCTTTCCCGCGACTATCGTTCCTTTATGAAACACGTACTAGTTAGTGCTGTACGGAATACGCTTGCGAGGCCGCAACCAGATAAATCGCGGTCTTGGCGCGACCGTTCAAATCAGTGGGGTCCAGCGGGTTTAAAGCTGTAAGAATCGCTTGCCGCAGCTGATCGGGCATGGAGCCGTGCATGAGCGCAACGCTCAACGCGTCGAGAAGCTTGGTGTCGTCCGATGCCAGACTGGCCCAGGGATTGAAGTCCACCTTCGTACCGCCGGGCGAGCCCCAGAATACGATTCCATTTACGAAATTTGCCCGCCACAGCGCCGTCGGCGTGCTGAAAATCTTGAACTCCGGAGCTAGCAAGTTGTTGCTGGCCAGCCGGAAATTGGGAGGATAGTAGTTGAAGACGGAAGCCGGATTGTACAAATCCTGCCGCATGTTCGAAGAGTAATAGTTCAGGCTGTCACCATCCGTTGTGGCATTGAGGGCACGCAACAAGCCGTTGATCATCAGGATCGGCTCTTTCATTTTTCCGTCGCTCTGCGCGAGTTGCGTCGGATCGTCCCCACGGCGCGCTTCGGAATCCAGCAGGATCGATTTGACTACGGCTTTCAAGTCGCCGCGCTGGCCGGACCCGTTATCCGCAAAGGCGGCGGAGCAATGGGACATGAAGGCTGGGCTTGGGTTGCTGGTGACCAGTTGCTCAATCAGACGCAGGCATATAAAGGGGCCAACGTTCTGATTATTGAGAATCGTTTGCAGCCCATCGTCCAAATCCTTCGCGGCTTTCTGGCCCGCTGGTAGAACAACACCATCCAGCAGCGCTTTCGAATTCTGGTCGTGATCGGATTCGTCCACTTCCATCGGCCCGGTCCAATATTGCGGGTTGTGGAACTGCTTTTTCTGACCGGGCGCGGTGGGATACGTCCAGCCGGTAAAGACTGAGGCAAAGCCCTCAATCGTATTCTGCGTGTAGGTGGGAATCGGATTCGCCGAAGCATCGGTTTGCAGCGAGCCATCGGCGTTGAGCTTGACCAGCCCGATGGAGAACAACTGCATGATCTCGCGCGCATAGTTTTCGTTGGGCGAAGTCCCGTTGTTGGGATCCGCTTTGTCGTTGTCCACCATGTCGAGGTAATGGCCCATGGCCGGACTCAGCGTTACATCTTTCAACAAAGTGACGTAGTTGCTGAAAGCATCCTGGTGCAGCAGGCGGACATAGTAGGGGAATCCGTGAGGATCAATCTTGTGGTTCGAGATGACCATCACCTCGCCCAGGGCGAAGGCAACCCGCTGCCGCAATTGATCCTGGCCGCTGATCGCGTTCACGAAGAAGCGCCTCTGCATCACGTCCAGGCCATCCTTGGTGGCTAAATCCGGCCAAGTGGAAGCTGGCGCGGCGATCTGCTGATCAATGTAGGCGTTGAAGCCGATCGCCTTGACCAGGGCTACGGAAGAGGTGGTGGGGCCCCAACTAGCTTGTTCCAGGAATCGGCCAGCCGCCGCATCGGACACGAGCGGGTTGGAGTTAAAGATCGTGGTCAATGTGCTGGCTTTGAAATTTGCGTCGGCGGAGCTAATCGCGGCTATGGTGACCGTCGGCGGGATTGGAAGCACCGCCGGAGCTGTATAGAGACCGGCGGCGCTAATCGTGCCGATTGTGGCGGATCCCCCCACCACGCCGTTCACCGTCCAGGATACCGCCGTATTCGAGGTGCCGCTCACGGTGGCGGTAAATTGCTGCGTCTGCGCCAGGTTTACGGTCACATTTAAAGGCGAGACCGCGATCACAATGGGAAGGCTCTTCAAGGTCAAACCCACACTGCCGATCTTGGTGGTATCGGCCTTGCTTTGCGCCGTAATCGCGATGGTGGGGGGAGACGGCACGGACGAGGGAGCCATGTACAAGCCAGCGGCGCTAATTGTTCCAAACTGCGCATTTCCGCCCAGGTGCCCATCCACAAACCAATTCACGGTGTGATCGGCGACGCCAGTTACGGTGGCGGTGTATTGCTGGGTGGTTCCGGACGTCAGGCTGACGTTGGGCGGTGTCACCACGATGAAGATCCCGGCTTTGGCCATCAATGCCACAGTCGAAGTCGCCAGCGCCTTCGTATCCTCCACACTGGTTGCAGTCACTTTCACACTCGCAGGATTCGGCAGGATTGAGGGAGCGGTGTACAAACCCAACCCGCTGATGGTACCGACGGAAGAATTCCCTCCGGCAATCCCGTTCACCGCCCATGCCACTCCTGTCTTCGTCGTGCCAACTACCGTCGCCGTGAATTGCTGCGTTGCCAGCACCGTCACGTTCACGCTCGCCGGCATCACAGTCACGGTGATGCTTGAAGTGGCAGGGGGCTTCGAAGAGCTGGAGGGGTTCAAGTTACAACCCGCAAGGCCCAATGCCATTGCGCCTATGAGCAAGAACTGTGTCCAGCGAGTCAGCATATCTTTCTCCTCACGACCAAAAAGCTTCAGTCTGCACAACGCAGGAAGGCAAACGGCGAATGTGGATCGACTGTAGTTCGCTGGACTTGAGTCCGGCCAGATTCCGGTAGTTCATTGCGAGCACGAAACGGTACATACTAGTAAACCGCGATCAGTACAGTCCGTTACTCGCAATTAGGCGATAGATAAGCAGCAAATTCTGGTGACACCTTAGTTGTAAGACCTTAATAAATTGCAGACGGGACTTATACGATCTCCAGCAAACACTAGGGAATGGACACGGATCTCTGCTTAACACCGATAGGCCATGTACTTAGAGTAATGAGGAACCTTTGCATTACGCCGGTAACTTGCCGCCTCACACCAATGGGCTAGGATTTGAACATGAGTTACCAAGCTCTTCTTTTCTGCCAAGATGAGAAAACCGCCCGTACAGTCACGCAAGTTCTCAGTGAGCTCGACTTCCAAGTCGACCCGTGTTCGGAGACATTCGCAGCCGTCAAGAAATTGACAAGTCAGGCATTCGAAGCAGTGGTCGTCGATTGCCAAGACGAAGAAAACGCGAGCCTACTACTGAAAGCTGCGCGGAACTCCGTCTCGAATCAGGCTTCGCTGATGGTCGCCCTGGTGGAAGGGCAAGCCGGCGTCGCCGCCGCATTTCGCATTGGCGCCAATTTGGTGCTCACGAAACCCATTGCGGTCGAGCAGGCCCGCGGCACGTTACGAGTAGCGCGCGGCCTTCTACGCAAGAACGCCGCGGCTCCATCGGGAGCAGTTGCAGTTCCGGCAATACCC
>JAYTQD010000218.1:0-26989 GCA_043746935.1 Acidobacteriaceae bacterium
ACTTCGGTCAGAACTTCGCGATACCAACACCATGCTCACGAGTCCAGCCAACTGCGGGATTACAACCAGCAAGCCGACCGTTGTATTCGAGTAATGACTCGACAAAGCCTTGAACACTTGCGGCATCCAAAAGCTCAGAGAATATAAACCTGTCAGTGCTGTGAACTGAATCGCCGCTAGATGCCAGACTCTCAAGTGCGCAAAGGTTTGCCCAATGGAGATTTGGTGTTTCTTGCTCTTGATCTCCTCCTCTCGCGCCAATTCATTCAAGATCCATTCTTTTTCCTCCGGCGCAAGAAATTTGGCTTCCGCCGGACGACTCGGCAACACGAAGTAAGCAAGTACCCCGCAAATAACTGCCGGAATTCCTTCCAGAATCAACAACCACCGCCAACTGCTCAATGCCAGCCAGTGCGCATGGTCCAAAATGAAACCCGAAATCGGCCCACCCAAGATGCTGGTAACTGGCACACCCACCAGGACCAGCGCAATCGCCTGTGCCTGTTCGCGCTGACGAAACCAGTATGTGAGATATAAAACCACCCCTGGGTAATAACCAGCCTCGGCCAGACCCAGCAGAAAGCGCGCGCCGTACAACTCATGCACGTTGTGAACAAATCCGGTGAACGTGGCGATAACGCCCCACGTTACCAGAATGCGCGCAATCCAAATCCGCGCCCCGATCCGATGCAGCAATAGATTGCTGGGAATCTCAAAGAGGAAGTAGCCGATGAAAAATACTCCCACGGCGAGCCCAAACTGCTGGCTCGTAATCCCCAGGTTCTTGTTCATCGTCAGCGCAGCAAACCCAATGTTAATACGGTCGAGATAAGCCACGACGTAGAGCAGGAAGATGAACGGGAGAATCCTCCATTGCATCTTGCGAATGGTCCGTGCCCCCAGCGCGGTATCTGCGACGATTGTGTTCATAGTCTCCCCTCGTTAACTACAGCGGCAGCCATGTTCCAATTCCACGATTCAACGCCTGTGCGTAAATCAACGGCGCCGTTGCGAAGTCGTCTAGTGCGATTCCCAGATTGCAGGCAAACGTCCGCTCTTTAGGCTTCTCCCGGCCTGGCTTTTTCCCCGTCACCAGTTCACCAAGTTCTGCATAAACTGGAGGTATGTCCTGGAAGTACCCGAGTTTTCGGTAGTACTCGAGTTGCGGAACATCATCCGTGCAAAATTTACTAGCCTCCCGCAATGCATCCGGATGCCAATACGAATCGAAATCCACCAGCGACGCAAACGCTCCCTCTTCCAGCCAGCCCTGCTGAATCGTTGCATGCGGCTTCCGCAATATTGGACCCGCGGTCACAACCAGGTCGCATCCGGCAACCGCATGTTGGGGATCCGTGACGGCAATCACCTGCACTCCCAGTTGTGCTCTCATCCGTTCCGCAAATGCAGCGCTACGACCTGGATGCGTATCGTAGGCGAATACCCGCTTCAGCGGAAACAAAACCTTCAGCGCTTCCAAGTTACTCTGCCCCTGCACCCCGCACCCAAGAATCCCCACGCTCTCCGATTCCGGCCGCGCCAGGTATTTCGCCGCCAGCGCCGTCGCCGCTCCAGTTCGCTTCGCCGTGATCCAAACACAATCCATTAGCGCCAACGGCAAGCCCGTTTCGTAGTCATTCAAAATCAACAATCCCGTCACGTATGGCAGCCCACGCTTGCTATTCTGCGGATACCCCGCCAGCCACTTCATCCCCGCAGCCTTCTGCGCGGGGATCGACGCCGGCATGGCGTGCAGAAACGCATCCGGCTGAGTGTGAATGCCAATCTTCGCCGGCATCTCCACCCGCCCTTCGCCTTTCTCACGAAAAGCTATCTCCAGCGCGGCGAGGATCTCCGCCATACCCAAACCAACGGATTCCACGTCGGCCTGCGAGAGATAGAGGAGTTTCGTTCCTAAATTTCGATTGGTCATGATTCCCTTCCGATACCTTCCCTCGAAAACTCCGCTGCTTGCTTGCGCCAGTGATAGAAGAACGGAATCCCCAGCATGATCACGGCAAGCCCGATAGAAGACCGCACCGGACGCAAGAACCACAAATTGATGGAGATCGCGAGGGCGGCAATTCCGAAGATCGCCGATGTCCACGGATATCCCCAGACACGATACGGCCGGACGAGTCCAGGATTCTTGCTGCGCAGCCGTATGAGTGCAAAGGCAGTCAGTGCGAAGAAGGCCCAAGTTGCAAACATGGAGTAGGAGTACAACTCCTGGTGGGTCCCCGTCAGCGCCAGTAGTATCGCGATACAACCCTGGAACAGGACAGCCCCGCTAGGTGTATGAAACGTGGGTTGGATTCTCTTCGCGAAGCCGAAAAAGAGGCCGTCGCGCGCCATGGCGTAGGGCACTCTGGGTCCGGTCAGAAAGAACGCGTGTAGTGAGCCAAACGCCGACACCATCATGGCTACCGTAAACCATTTGGCCCCGATAGGGCCCACCATCTGGGCCACCGCGTCAGAAGCAACATGCTGGGTGTGCGCTACCTGGGAAAAACTGAGTACGTGAAAGTAAACCCAGTTGATGAGGAAATACAGAGCCACCACGAACGATGTCCCGAACAGTGCGGCGCGAGGAATGTTTTTCTGCGGAGTGACGATCTCTCCGCCGACGTTCCCCAACATGCTGAATCCGTTATAGGCAGCCATGACTGGCACCAGGGCTGCAAGAAACGCTGCTACCGCACCGTGTGCAGGTGACAGCACGAAAGCCGATTGGGATGATTCGCTAGCGCCTTTAGCGGTGAATCCGAGAACTAGGATGGCGGCTACGGTTGCGACTTTCAGCGCGGTTAGAAACACCTGAAAACGGCCGGCCGTGCGAACCCCCAAGTAGTTGAGGCCCGTGACCAGCACGATTGCTCCTGCTGCCAACGGTTGTGCGGCAGTGAAAACGAACGGATAGGACTGCGACTGGAATGGAATCCACAGATTCCACGTGAAAATTGGGGCGGTAACGGAGGGCCAAAGAAATCCCACGAAGCGCATGAGCCCGGCAGCAATGCTGGCCGCGGAACCGGGTCGAATAATCAGCGCGCTGGTCCAACCAAACAAAAAGCCCCACCCAGGACTAAGTCCACGGCTGAGATAAATATAGTCGCCACCCGCTTCCGGCATGGCGGCGCCCAGCTCCGCATAACAGAAAGCTCCAAAGAGCACTACAACTCCGCCGACGATCCAAGCTGCCAAGACCTTCGTCACAGAACCGACTTCACGGGACATATCGCTGGCCATCAGAAACACCGACTGCCCGATCATGGTTCCAACAACAATGGCCGTGGCAGCCCACAGGCCCAGACCTCGGACCAATCCTGAGTCTTTGTGCGTTTCGGTTGTCATGGACGCTGGCGCAAGCATGAGTTCACAGATTCCTTCAATTGCATCCTGGCCTGGTCGGGACCACGCCCGCCATGCCTCCAATAATCCGCCAACAGTCTTTCACTCTGAGCCACGTGTGCGTCACCTTAATCGTCCTCGGCTCGCCTTTGCCGCTTTTGTCCAGCCAGTGCTCCGTCAGGTGGTAGTGCGTCACTGCTACATCGCCCACCTGAGTAAACCCTGCATGTTCCAGCTTGTAGCATTGCAGCGTGTTCTGCGCCGCACGGTCTTCCTCTAACCAGTCGGCAATATGGTCCTTGCCCATCGGCGCGGGTGCTGTCGACGGCCAGCCCACGAAGTCCTTATGCCACAAGCTCTTGTATCCAGGAACATCCAGGGCTTTCACGTAATCCCAATACGACTGCTCCAGCTTCCAGACTCGCTCTTCGTCCGCCACAACAACGTGAGCCTTATTTTGTCCGCTAAAAACACCTGTCAGACCTGCCCACAGAAACAGGACAAACCAGATTCGACGAGCCATAAATTCAGTCTCCTTCACAATGAGTCCAAAATTCCTGGGGTGCCCCGTCCTTGTCGCGTCAGCGACAGGGCGGGGATTCTGACTGCAATCGTCCGGCTTTGCTAGCTCGGCTTTCTCACCCAAGCCCCCACCAGCGGCACCCAACTCACCATCGCTTTCGCCGCCACGATCTCCGCCTGCACTCGGTCTGCCAGCGTGTCAAAGTCGCCCACCGCATCCAGCGAAACACCGTGCTGCTTCGCCAACGGCCGCAGACTCTCCAGCACTTCCGGAATCACCTTCGTGAAATCCGCGTCGCTCCCTACCGGCGTCTCCAGAAACACGTGCGGCGCAGGCAATCCAATCTCTTGAAAGACTCGATACAGCTCCGGCCCCATCTCCAGATGCACTCCTGATCGCCCAAAGACCTCATGAACCAGTGAAACCACCTTCGACCAAAGCGGCAACGGCGATGCTAAGGCCAAAAACGGCAGCCACGCGGGCTCCTGAAACGCCAACACTCCGCCCGGACGAACCAACGCGGACAACGAACGCAACACCGCCGCTGGATCAGGCAGAAACATCAGAATAAACCGTCCCACCGCCGCATCGAACGGCTTGTCGCTTACAATCTCGCTCGCATCCGTCTGCGTAAAACTCACGTTGCGAAACCCAGCCTCCGCCACGCGCGCCTTGGCCGCCGCAATCGAACTCGCATCGCGTTCAATCCCCACCACTTCCCCCGAAGGCCCCACCAGCCGCGCCGCCAGCATGGATACATCTCCCACGCCCGACCCCAGATCCAGCACCCGCTGCCCCGGACCAATCCCCGCCTCCCGAAACAACCGTTCCAGGATCGGTTCAATCCTAGCCGCCTGCCGAATGAGCCGGTCGTGTTCGGCGCTGGTATACCCGAGCGCATAACTGGGACTGGACTTCGCCTCTACTTCTCTCATGGAATCGATTGCCATTTCGCCCTCCTCAGTCTTGTTCATTTCACAAATGCCGCCGCTTCCAGCGCAGCACCCATAAAGGGTCGCCCGCCCACGCCACCGGCTCAAGAGGCCCGACAACAAACGCCCAAATCGATGCTCCCAAAAAGCCAAAAAACATGGCCACTCCAAACGCCCAAGAAAAGTGTCCTGTTCTCCCTAGCAGGAATCCCGTAACCGCTGCGGCTAGCACTCCGGAATAGTTGGCGAAGCCGCATTGCAGGCCAGTCCACCGGCCCGACGCATGCGGCCCGGCCAAAGTTTGCGTGGTCGCCCACAAGTTGGAACCGCTCGCGCCGATCCCCACGCCCACCAGCAACAGCAGAGCAACCGCCGCCACAGGACCCACCAGAGTACTGGCCCAGAGACACACACCCGCGCCACTTCCCCCCGCAATCAGGAACGTCTTCCGCACTCGTGTCGACGTCCCACCCTCCGCCAGCCACCGGTCCGCGCGGTGCCCGCAGAGCAGGGCCGTAATGGCTTGCGTGGTGAACACGGCACCGCCAATCACTCCCATCGTTGTCATTGAGAAATGGCGTTCCTTCACCAGATAGAACGGCAGCCAGGTAATTACCAGGTAGAGGTTGTAATTCAGGCAGAACAAACCAAGAAACGAACCCCAAGCCGAGCGTTCTGCCAGAATCGCAATCGTGCTGGGGCATGATCCAGAAGTCTCCGAAACCGCAATCCCCGGCCCGCGCGGCATGTACCGGAACCACGGCACCAGCCACAACAGGCTTATCACGCCCAGCACCACAAAAAATGACCTCCACCCGAAGCGCTCCATCAGGTGGCCGCCAGCCAGCATCCCAAACGCCGGTCCGCTGGAGAGCCCCGCCATGATCCAACTATTGGCGCGGCTGCGGTGCGACAACGGAAAGTGCTGCGCCAGAATCCTTGAGTACGCCGGATACGCGACAGATTCCCCCATGCCCAAAACCAGCCGCACCACAAACAGCGCGATGAACCCGTGCAGAATCCCTGTAACGCTGGTCGCGGCAGACCACAACAAGAAGCCCAAAGCCAGCACCCAGTTCACACTGAAGCGGTCCACCAGCCAGCCGGCAAGAATCTGGAATAACCCGTACGTCCAGAAAAATGAACCCAGCAGAAAGCCAAGCTGCGACGGCGACAACTTCAATTCGTCCTTGATCAACGGCGCGGCGATCGAAAGATTGCCCCGGTCGATGTAGTTAATGAACGCAGAAAACACCAACAGCCCCAGCACAAGCGAGAGTCCGCCCGAGACCTTCTGCGGAGGTGCATCGCGCTGAGTCTCAGTGTGCATAAGGATTTCTCGCAAGCAGCGAACCAGCAGGCATCTCGTCCAACCGGTACGGCTCCACGGGCGTGCAATAGCTCACAATTCCCGTCACCACAAAGTTAATGCACAACGCCACGAATCCAGCGTTCATTCCATGAAACGGGTCTCTCTGACTCAACATCAAGACTAAGGCGACTGCTATCCCCGTCACTAATCCCGAAAACACACCTGGCAACGTCACCCGCCGTGAGAACAATCCCAGCACAACTCCCGGAAAAAGCTGCGCCACCCCTGCGTACCCCACCAGCAAAAGAGATACCAGGCTCATCGAGCTATGAATGGCGGAGAACAGCGCCGCCGCCGTCACCACCAACACCATCACGCGGGCCAGCAGCGCCACTCCCCGGTCCGTCATGTTCGGTGCAAAAACGGCCCGGCAGATATTCTTGGCAAACAACGTCGCCGCCGTCAAAATCAGAATCGCCGACGGCACCATCGCCGTTAGAGCGCCCGCCCCTCCAATCAGCCCCAGGAACCACGGCGGAAACGTCTTCCGCACCAGCGTCAACAGCGAAAGGTCGCCGTTGCTCAGTCCCGGCAGCACCATCAACGCCGTCAGTCCCACAAACAACATCAGCGGCATCGTGATGCTATACAACGGCATCACCACCGCATTCCGCCGCAGCGTGTCTGCGCTCTTAGCGGTATAGCTCGCGCCAAAATTCTGCGGCCACATAAAGAACCCCACGGACGTCAGAAACACCGACGACACATACCACGAATGCCCAAAGTTCTTCGTCGTCCCCGGCATCACCAAATGCTCCGGCTTAGCGTGAATTACCGCCGTAAACATCGGCCCAATCCCGCCAAAATAGATGTACGGCAGCGCGATTCCCACAAATACCGCCGCAAACAGCAGCAGAATGTCCTTGAGCACGCTCACCCACGCCACCCCGCGCACTCCACTGAAAAACACAAACGCCGCCACCAGCGTAAACGCGCAGAGCATGGCCGGAGTGCGTCCAATTCCCCCAAAACTCGCCACTTCCACAATGATCCCCAGCCCCGTCAGTTGCAGCTGCAAATACGGAACAATGCAGATCACGCCCAGCAGTGCCACCAAGGCCGCCAGATATTTACTCCCGTAGCGCACCAGGAAGAAATCCGCCTGCGTTTGCATCCGGTGCTTGCGCCCCGCCTCCCAAACCACCGGCAATATATAAAACGACACCAGAAAGGCCAGCGGCTGGTAGCCCATGATGTACAACGCCGGGCCGCCCTTGGAGTACGCCCACCCGCTTGCCCCCAGGAACGTGAACGCCGTATAAACCTCACCCGCCATCAACAGCCAAATCAGAATTACGCCGAACTCTCGCCCGCCCACAGTCCACTGTTCCAAAGTCATCTTGTGTCGCGTCCCAGCATAGAACCCGATCGCCGTTCCCACGAACACAATGCCAAAAATAATCGTCAGTGCCACTGCGCTTGCGCTCATACGCCGCCTCCACGGTCCGGTCGCGCATCGCGTTTCGCCTCAATCCGGTACGCCCCCCACATGCACAACGGCGTCAGAAACAGCCATGCGATCAGCCAAAAATAACTAAACGGCAGCCCCAGAACCCTCGGCTCAATCCGATCCCAGAGCGCAACCGAAAAACACGTCCCCGCAAAAGGAATCACACCCAGCAAAACCGCTCCCAGTGCCGGTCTCTTCACAAGCTCTCCGCCGCCAGCAGCGGGTCGCGAATCCTCAAACTCAGCATCATCCCTCCCGCCACCAGATACGCCAACGCGATGAACCCCAAACTCGCCGTCAGCCCGCCCGTTCGCATATTCAAAAAACCAATCATCTTGGGCCCAAAAAATCCGCCCATTTGCCCCACCGAATTGATCAACCCAAACGTAGCCGCCGCCGCCGACTCCCCCAAAATCAACGTCGGCAGCGCCCAACACACCGGCTGAAACGCAAAGTAGCAACCACTCCCCAACAACACAAACAAAACCGCCACCCGCGCATCGCTTCGAATAACAATCGACAACCCAAACATCGACCCAGCCACCAGTAGCGGCATCGCCGCATGCCAGCGCCTTTCTCCCGTCTTATCCGAGTGCCACCCATTCAGCAGCATCCCCGCCACGCCCATCAGCGCCGGGATCACAAGCAACGTAGTCACCGTACGATCCGACGCCCCCGAAAGCCGTTTCACAAATGTCGGAATCCAATACACACTCCCCAACGACCCGCAAAGCGCCACGAACCACGCCCCCATCAGCAGTAGCACCCGCCCGTCGCAAAACCCTTCCCAAATCGTATGGTCTCGATCCTTCTTCTTCGCCCGCATCTCCGCCTGTAATTCACTCGAAAGCCATTCCTGCTCGTCCTTCGGCAGCCACCGCGCCTGCCCCGGCCAGTCCGTTAAATAAAAAACAGTAATGACTCCAATCACAATTGCTGGCGCGCCCTCCAAAATAAAAAGCCATCGCCACCCCGCCAGCCCTCGCCAATGCACTCCCAGCAACCAACCCGCCAGCGGAGCACTCACCAACGAAGCCGCCGGAACCGCCGCATACAAGCACGCAATCGCCCGCCCGCGATCCCGCGCGCAAAACCAATGCGTCAAATACACAATCATCCCAGGGAAAAAGCTCGCCTCCGCCACTCCCAGCAGGAAGCGAATCACATAAAACTCCCCCGCCGTATGCACATACCCCGTCACAATCGAAACCAATCCCCACGAAACCATGATCCGCGCAATCCACTTTCTCGCGCTCCATCGCTCGACGATCACCGCCCCAGGGATTTCAAACAGCACATATCCGACGTAAAACATCCCCACGCCCAGCCCATACACGCCATCGCTAAATCCCAAGTCCGCGCTCATCCGCAAGTTGGCGAACGAAACGTTGACACGGTCAATGTAGGCGATGATGTACAGCAAAAACACAAACGGCAGCAGCCGCCATGCCACATGCCGCCGCGCCCGCAAGCTTATTTCCATGTTGTCGTGAACACTGAGCATCTGCTTTTTGATAATTCGCCCCAAGCAACGTCGAACAAGTCCGGGGAAGCTTACCACGGCATCCCCACACATCGGAGAAATCACCCCCGTGCGCGTGGGTCATCTTCAGGGCTATCTCCCACCGCGTCAAGCAATCCCTGTCGAAACTATCCCTGACCTCGTAACTGCTTGCTAAGAAGCCTGTTACGCTGCCCCCCTGAACCAAATTCGCCCACGCTATCAGGAAATATCCACTCCCGCCTTGCTATACTTTCGCTTCACGTTGCAGGAGAGCGCTTGGCCGACGAACATCTCAAGGAAACGCTGAAAGCAGGCAGCACTCTGGCGGATGCTGCTCTAGAACGCCTGATCCCTGCTGCCACCCAGCGCCCGGCCTCCATCCACCAAGCCATGCGCCACAGCGTCTTCGCCGGAGGCAAACGCCTTCGCCCCATCCTCTGCATGGAAGCCGGACGCATGATCGCCGGTTCCCTCCCCGCTGGCATCGAAGACCTAGGAGCAGCCCTCGAGATGCTCCACACCTATTCCCTCATCCACGACGACCTGCCTGCCCTCGACAACGACGACCTCCGTCGCGGACGCCCCACCTGCCATAAAGTTTTCGGCGAAGCCACCGCCATCCTCGCCGGCGATGCCCTCCAAACCCAGGCTTACGAAGTCCTCGCGAACTTGCTGTGCCCCGCCGAAGCGCGGGTCCGCATCATCGCCGAAATCGCCCGCGGCACCGGCACAGTCGACGGTATGATCGGCGGCCAGGTCGTCGACCTCGAAGCCGAACGCACGCCCCCAGACGCCGCTACGCTGGAATACATCCATCGCGCGAAAACCGCCGCCCTTATCACCGCTAGTTTAGTAAGCGGCGGCCTCTATGCTGGGGGCGACGCCGACGCAATCCACCGCCTCCGCACTTTCGGCCAGTCCATCGGCCTAGCGTTCCAAATTGTGGACGACGTCCTCGACGTCACCCAATCCTCCGAGCAACTCGGCAAAACCGCGGGCAAAGACACCGCCGCGAAGAAAGTAACCTACCCCTCGCTCTACGGCATCGAAGACTCCCTGCGCCGCGCCGACGCTCTTGTGCAGGAAGCCTTCACCGCGCTCGATCCATTCACCGAACGCGCCGCTTCTCTGAAAGCCCTGGCCCGTTATCTGGTCGAGAGGAAAAAGTAATGTACGATTTTTTCCTAATCTCGCTCGGTGCCGTCCTCGGAGCCAATGCCCGCTATCTAGTTTCCCGGATGACACTCCAGAGAATGGGACCAGATTTCCCTTACGGAACGCTCGTCATCAACGTGCTCGGCAGCCTAGTCATAGGATTCTTCATGGCCGGCCCCTGGAAGCACTCCCCGTCCATGAAGGCCGCTTCGCTCTTCATCGCAGTAGGCTTCTGCGGCGGCTTCACCACATTTTCCAGCTACGCCTTCGACAGCATCACCCTGTTCGAGCGCGGCCAATGGTTCTTAGCGAGCGCCAACATTCTCTCCAACAACCTCCTCTCCCTCGCAGCGGTATTGCTGGGAGTAGCTTTGGCAAGGACGTTGTAGATTGCGATAGTTGTTGTCTGTGCTCTGTACCTTGATTTCCTGAAACCTATTTCTAAAACTGTCATCCTGAGCGTAGCAATGCCTTCACGAAGTGAAGGCGTTGCGGAGTCGAAGGACCCCTACACTCTCGACCCCACCACACCGCCGACACCTTTCTCGCTGTGCTGCTGAGTACTGTTATCACGGATTATGCGAAAATCACTTGACCGGAAACCATGACCCCTCTCGACATCCTAGCCATCGCCGCCCACCGCGACGACGTAGAACAAACCTGCGGTGGCACCCTGCTCAAAGCCGCCCAGCAAGGCCAGCGCACCGGCATCCTCGACCTAACCCAGGGCGAAATGGGCACACGCGGCACCGCCGCCGACCGCGCCCGCGAAGCCCAAGACGCCGCCAAAATCCTCCAAGCCCATTACCGCCACGCCTTAGACATCCCCGACGGCCGCGTGGAAAACACCTGGGAGAACCGCCTCAAAGTCGCCCGTATCATCCGTGAAACACGCCCGCGCGTCGTCATCCTCCCCTACTGGCAAGCCCGCCATCCCGATCACGCCACCGCCTCTACGCTAGGCTACGAAGCCTGCTTCCTCTCCGGCCTAAATAAACTCGACATCCCCGGCGACCCTCACCGCCCCTTCAAAATCGTCTACGCCTCGCTCTACCACGATATCCGCCCTACCTTCGTCGTCGATATCAGCGCGCAATTCGAACACCGCCTGCAATCCCTCTTCGCCTACAAATCCCAATACGAAGATCAATCCGCCGGCGCCACCGATTTCCCCGCCCTCGCCGAAATTCGCCAACGCATCGAAACCATGGCCCGCTTCTACGGCCTCCTGGCAGGCGTCGACTACGCCGAACCCTTCGTCCAAAAAGAAGTTGGCCTCGTCGAAGACCTGCTGGTGATCCCGGTGAAGTCGATCTAGGGAAACTCCGATTCAGTCTCGAAGCTATTTTCTCACTGTCATCTTGAGCGCAGCATTCCCACGCGTCAGCGCGGGAATGTGCAGTCGAAAGACCCCTCCACTCTTGCCCCCACTTCACTCTTTCAAGCTTTCTCACAAGCCTGCCCTCACGGGTGCCACCGCCCCTGCGGGTGTAAGACCCTCCGAACCTCGCAAGCTTTTGGGTGGCGCAGCGTTTTAACGCTGCGATAACGGCCCTTGTGTTTACGGCTTTAGCCGCTGAGGTAAGGTTGCGGCAACGCCCTCAGGCATTTCACGCACGCGTCCCACTACGCACGCGCACTCAGCCATCGCTACCGTTTCCCCTGCGGAATTTTCTGTTCCCCGTCCCCAACGCTCTATGCTATCGTTTCCGCGTGAGCGCCCCTATCAACAACCCCAGCCCCCAATTCGGCACCGCCGAGTACGTCGGAGTCCAGGGCAATAATTACTGCCAGTACTGCCACCAGCCGGTTACCGGAACGTACTACCGCGTCCATGACTCCATGGCCTGTCCCGCCTGCGCGGAAAAGGCGCGCGCTGTTGTTTGGCATTGGCGCTGCCATCGTCGGCATGATCCTCTACGCCACCTTTGAGATCATGACCGGCCTCATCATCGGCTACGTTTCGCTGGCCGTCGGCTGGATGGTCGGCACCGCCATGAAGAAAGGCTCCAGCGGAGTTGGCGGCCGACGCTACCAAATCACTGCCGCTCTGTTGACCTACGCCGCTGTCTCCATGGCGGCAGTTCCGATCTGGATTCACTACGCACTGGAACACCGGCAGGCGCAAACACAGCAGGAGCAAACAAAGTCGCAACTCGCCGACGAGCAGAAACAACTTCAGAACGAATCCGGCCAGCAAAGCCAGAACACTACACCCTCGGAATCGCCCGCTCCCGATCCTCAATCCGAGCCATCCAGCCGTCTGCAAGCTCTGGGTCATCTGGCGCTGCTGGGCATTGCCTCGCCCATTGTGGAAATTTGGGACTCCGGCCCTAACTTCGGCTGGGCGATCGGCATCTTCATCCTCTTCATCGGAATCCGGATCGCATGGCGGCTCACCGCCGGAGTGCGCGTAGTAGTCTACGGCCCCTTCGACACCCCCGCGCCACCAACCCGCTAAAATACAACTGTGTCCACCATCACCCCGGAACTCATCCGCAACTGCCGCCGCTGCGGACGCGACCTCAACCTCGGAGCCTTAGTCTGCGAGCACTGCCACGCACTGGTCCACTCCGAAGAACTCGACCGTCTCTCCGACGCCGCCAAGGTTCTCGAAGCCAAAGGCCAGCTCCGCCAGGCCCGCGAACGGTGGCTCATGGGTCTGCCCTTTCTTCCCCCCAACTCCCGCCAGACCGACTGGATCGTCCAGCATGCCCGCGCGCTGGAACAAACAGCCGAACAAACCGCAAGCCAACCTCCACCTACTCCTAAACCCGCCGACAATCAATGGGCAAAGCGTCTCGGACCGCTGGGGCCAATCGCCATCGTGCTCGCCAAGGGCAAGTTCCTCTTCAGCGCCCTCTTCAAGCTCAAATTCCTCTTCAGTTTTGTCGCCTTCTTCGGCGTCTACTGGGCCTTGTGGGGCCCAAAATTCGGCATTGGGTTTGCCGTGATGATCTTAATCCACGAGATGGGCCACTACATAGACATCAAGCGTCGCGGCTTGCCCGCCGACATGCCAGTATTTCTACCCGGTTTCGGAGCCTACGTGCGCTGGCAAGCCCTCGGCGTATCGCCGGAGACAATCGCCGCTGTCAGCCTCGCCGGACCGCTCGCTGGATTTCTCGCCGCCTTGGCCAGCGCAATTCTCTTCTGGCAGACCGGCAGCCCGATCTGGGCCGCACTGGCTCGCACCGGCGCAGCACTGAATCTTCTCAACCTAATTCCCGTATGGGCACTCGACGGAGGTCAAGCCGCCCACGCCCTCAGCAAAACCGAGCGCATCGTGCTCCTCACAGCATGTCTAGCGTTGTGGCTCTTGCTCGGAGAGGGCATGTTCTTCCTCGTAGCCCTTGGCTTCGCCTACCAAGTCTTCTTCGCAGGCAACTTTCCCGCCCACCCCAGTCGCAAAACTACCGTCTACTTCATCGCAGTCTTAACCGCGCTCGGCCTCTTGCTTCGCTTCCTGCCCGAGCACGGCGTCAATATGCGCTGAGCTGTATTTCTTAAATTAGGTAAGAATTCTTGCGGGTGCCTCGTCCTTGTCGCGTCCTCCAGCGACAGAGCCTGCCCAGAGCAAAGTCGAAGGGGCGGGGATTCTAGCGAGGCAATCCGTTCTCGTCGTAGCAGAGAATCTCTTCTTCACTGCGGTCATCAAGGATGGGCAGCATGTCGACGCGAGCCAGGATTTCGTAGAGTCTCCTCCTCGTCGTTTGTGGAGCACTCGCCAAATTGATGTTCAGCTCCATACAGTTTTCCTCACCTAATTCTAGTTCTTCACCGCTACCGTCACACCATCCCGAAGTGGCAAGATCACCGGATAAAAATCCGCCGACGCGTACATTAGACGATTGAACTCTTGCACACCGAGAGTCGCTTTGTCCTCCGGCGCCGCGGGCGCTGCCACTTTCCCACTCCACAGCGTGTTATCGGTAATGAACAAGCCGCCTTTGCGCAGCCTCGGTCCAACCAGCCGGAGCACGCGAGGATAGTCGTGTTTGTCGATATCGTTAAAAATAATGTCGAACTGCTCTTTCTGTTCCGACAGAATCTCCAACGCATCGCCGGTATGAACAGAAATGCGCGTAGCTACTCCGGCGCGCTCGAAGTAGCGGCGGGCTTTGTCGGATTTCTTACGGTCCCCGTCGGAGTAGTGTACGCGGCCATTTTCGCCCACCGCGCGCGCCCACCAAATTGTGGAATAACCAATCGCCGATCCCATCTCGAAAACGCTCTTCGCCTGGATCATCGTAGCCAATTGGTGCAACAATCGCCCCACGGCGGGACCGACAATGGGCACGTCGTTCGCGGTGGCTTCGGCTTCCATTTCCGCCAGAACTTCATCGCGCGCGGGCAACATCGAGTAGAGATATTCATCCACGCGATCCGTGATGATGCCACGACTGCTGCGCCAATCGCCCCGTGCCGATGGTTGCAGTACGTCCAAGTTTGGTTGGTCTTCTGGCATCGGCTTACTCGCTTTGCATCCAGCCGCGATAGCCGCCGGCCAGGGAAATGACGTTTCGAAAACCCATCTTCTTCAGCATCCACGCCGCCAGCGCTGAACGGCTGCCGCCGCCGCAGTAGAGAACAATTTTCTGGTCTTTATCGGTCGTTACCTGGTCGATGGTCAACTCCACAATGCCACGTGGAATGGTGAGCGCATTCGGAATCGTTCCGTTGGCGGACTCTTCCCTCTCGCGCACATCGATCAAAGCAAAAGCCTCCCCTGACTTCTGCATGATCCGCAGATCGTCAGAGGTAATTTCTTCAATTTCCTTCTTCGCTTCGTCACACAGCTGATTAAATTCGGGCATTGCCATGGTGCCTCCTAAGAATTCGTGAGAATTGATTGTAGTGATCCGGCCAAACTCCCCGCAACTTGCCCGAAAAGGGGGGCGCAAAACTCATCTGCCGAATAGTTGGCACAGGCAGAAAACGAAAGTGTCTCCAGAGCTCAGAAAAAGGCGGAAAGCGCTATTCAGAATGTGAATAATTAAGAAGTCAAATATTCATATTCTGAATGGGTATTTCGAAGAAATATGCGTTTTGAAAAACTAGCTCAGATCGATATCAACTTGCTCATCAGTTTTGCTGTGATCGCGCAAGAGGGGAGCATCTCGAAGGCGGCGAGACGGCTCCGATGGAGCCAGCCAACGATGACCCGCGAGCTGCGGAAGGCGCGCGCCATGTTCCAGGATGAGTTGCTTCTTCCCAAACGAAACGGATTGCGACCAACGGCACGCGGACAGAGAATTCTTCAGGAGCTGGAAGATGTACTTCCTGCTCTGGATCGAGCAATAAGGCGAGGTCGCTTCAATCCGAAAATCGAAGCCAGTCAGTTTCGCATCGCGGGCACGGACGATCTCTGCGCGCGATTTCTTTCTTCGTTCTGTCGTCGCTTCACCGGGCAGGATTTTCGTGTACAGGTCGATTTCTCGCCCTGGCCGGCGCGGCCTCATGAAATGTTGGAGGTAGGAAGGTTGGACCTGCTGCTGGCCACAAGCGAGGCCCAGCTTCCCTGTCAGATGGAGTCGGAAAAGCTGTGCCGCGACGCATGGATCTGCGCCGTGTCCAGTGAGAGTTCTTATATCGAGCGCTTCACGCTGGAGCAATACGCCGAGGCAGAACACCTGATTGTTTCCACGCAGGGCCGGTACGACACCGTTATGGACCAGCAACTTCACGAAATGGATATCAGCCGCCGCTCCACAATGCGTTTGCCGTACTTTGGCTCGGCGCTGGCCTGCCTGCCGGGAACCGCGCTGGTGCTGACGTTGCCCAATTCCATGCGGCTTTCCGTGGAGCGAGATTCGCACTTGCGACTGGTGCAAGCTCCAAAAGAATTGCCAGCGGCGGAAATCTGGATGGGCTGGCATCCCAGGCTGAACGACGATGCCCGCCACAAATGGCTACGCGAAAATATGCGCCAGGCAGCGGGGCAGAAAAAGCGTCCGGAGCAGGCTGATGTAGAATTCTGAGGCCATGCCGGAACTCAAGGTTTTATTGTCACGCGAAAAAATCACCCAGCGCGTCGCCGAAATGGGCGCTCAAATCACCAAAGACTTTGCCGGCGAACCCATTATTCTTGTCGGCGTGCTGAAAGGCGCCACGATTTTCCTCAGCGATTTAGCGCGGCAAATTCAGCTCGACGCGACCTTTGATTTCATCGGCGTCTCCAGCTACGGCTTGCGGCCAACACCGGCGCAAGAACTGATCGGCGGCTGGGATTCGACCGGAGAAGTGCGCTTAACCAAAGATGTGGACCACTCTCTAGCCGGCAAAAACGTGATTCTGGTCGAAGATATTCTCGACACCGGACTGACGTTGACGTATTTGCGGCAGCTCTTGCTTGGGCACAAGCCGAAGGCTCTGAAAATTGCCGCGTTGCTCGACAAGCCTTCGCGGCGCAAGATGCCGATTCAGGGCGATTATGTTGGCTTTGCGATTCCCGACGAATTTGTGGTGGGCTATGGTTTGGACCACGCGGAACGTTATCGCAACTTGGCCGATGTTTGCACGCTGACGCCCTAGACGAGGAAGCTTCTCTGCTACCTTCGCGGTGCGTGCGCCTCGCGAGTGGCTGTTATCATAGAGGGCTGTGACTTCGACGACAACACAATCTGGAACCGCTTCGCCGGTGGACCGTCTGCTGCTGGAAGTGGCGGAAGTGGTCAATACCACGCTGGATCTCGACACCACGCTGCGGCGGGTGGCGGAATTGATTCGCAAGATCATTGATTTTGAGATTTTTGCCATTCTGCTGCTCAACGAAAAGAATCAAGAACTCTACATCAAGTTTTCCATCGGGCACTTACCCGAGGTGGCGGAGCGCGCCCGTGTGCGCGTGGGCGAAGGCGTAACCGGGCTGGCGGCGGAGCGGCGCGAGGCGGTTCTCGTCAACGACACGGCGAACGCGGCGCACTACATTGATGCCGTGCCCAACGTGCGCTCTGAGCTGGCCTTGCCGCTCATCGTGAAGAACAAGGTGATTGGCGTCATTGATATTGAATCGCCGCAGCCCAACCACTTTACCGAGGAACACAAGCGCGTCCTGACGCTGATCGCGTCGCGCGTGGCCGTGGGCATCGAAAATGCGCGGCTCTATACGCGCACGAGCCGCCAGGCGAAAACACTGTTGTTGCTCAATGAAATAGCCCGCGAGCTGACGTCGATCCTCAACCTGGACGAAGTGCTGAAGCGCGTCGGCGAGCTGCTGAACCGCGTGCTGGATTACCAGATGTTCAGCATCTTGTTGGTGGATCCGTCGGGAGAAAAATTGCAGCACCGGTTCGCCTTGCGCTATCAGGAAAACGTGCAACTGAAGCATGACGTTCCCATGGGACGAGGCTTGGTGGGCTATGCCGCGCAAACAGGGGAGGCTGTGCTGGTTCCCGACGTCAAGAAAGACCCGCGTTACATTCTTCTCAATCCGGAGACGCGTTCGGAGCTGGTGGTGCCGCTGGTCTACAAGGAACGCGTGATCGGCGTGCTCGACATCGAGCACGTGAAGCGAAATTTTTTCAACGACGAACACAAGCGCACCATCACGACGCTCGCGGCGCAGATCGCCATCGCCATCGAAAACGCGCGGCTCTACGAGCAGATTGCGCGGCAGGAGAAACGCCTGGAGCGGGATCTAGCGCTGGCGCGGGAACTGCAATTCCGCTTGCTTCCGCCTTCGCCGCCGAAGCTGGCGCATTTGGACGTGGCGGCGCGCTCGATTTCGGCACGGCAAATCGGCGGCGATTTTTATGACTACCTGAACTACTCGGCGGGCCGCACCGCGTTTGTCATTGGCGACGTCAGCGGCAAAGGCGCGCCAGCGGCAATTTACGCGGCACTCGTGAGCGGCATTCTGCGCTCGCACGCGCCAATGGAGCCGAGCGCCGCCGAGATGCTGTCGGCCATCAATATGTCGTTGGGCGAGCGCCGCATTGAAGCGCAATTTGTTTCCATCATCTGCGCGGTTTGGGATGACCAGCGGCGGACGCTGGTTCTGGCGAACTCCGGACTTCCGCGCCCCGTATTTTGCCGCAACGGCAAAGTGCAAATCATTGAAGCCACGGGGCTGCCGCTCGGTCTGTTTGAAGAGGCGGACTACGACGAGTTTACGTTTCAGGCTAAGCCCGGAGACATGTTTGTTTTCTTCAGCGACGGAATTTTGGACGCAGCGACCAAAAAAGGCGAACTCTTCGGGCGCGAGAGGGTGGAAACAATTGTTGCGGAATCCGCGCAGAAATCGGCTGCACAATTGGTGGAAGCGATCTGCAAGGCGGTGGCGGACTATTCCGCCGCCGGAGACGCTTTTGACGACGAAACGGTAGTTGTTCTGAAAGTGAAAGACGACGAAACCAAGAAGAAATGAAAAACACCGCACGACAGAGAGAGGTTCGGCCGCCGGGTTTTATTTATACGAACGCGGTGCTCCACTGCGAGAGTCAAGATCTTCGCTCTCTGGCGCAGAGCTACGGCACGCCGCTTTACCTCTACTCCGCGCGGATGCTGCGCCAGCGGACACGCGCGCTGGATGCGGCATTCGCCAGCTTCCCGCACACGCTTTGCTATGCCGTGAAAGCGAATTCCAATCTCAGCTTGTTGCACTTATTTGCTCAACTAGGCTGCGGGTTTGATGTAGTTTCCGGAGGCGAGCTGAAGCGGGTGCTGCGGGCTGCGCCGCGAGCCGCTAAAAAAGTTGTCTTTTCCGGCGTGGGCAAGACGCGCGATGAAATTTCGCTGGCTTTATGTACGGGCATCTTGCTATTCAACGTGGAGAGCGCGGCCGAGCTGGAAGTTTTGATCGAGTGTGCTTCCCGTCTAAAGAAAACAGCGCGCATCAGCATTCGCGTGAATCCCGATGTGGATGCGAAAACACATCCTTACATTTCGACCGGACTGCGGCAGCACAAGTTTGGGATTCCTATTGAAGAAGCTTCAGGTCTGTATGCGCGTATCGCGGGGCACAAGTATGTGCGGGCGGCTGGCGTGAGCGTTCACATTGGCTCGCAGATTACTTCGGTTGCTCCGTTTGGCGAGGCCATGCAGCGCGTGGCTGGCTTGGTAAAGCAACTACAAGCGTCGGGACACGATATTCGTTATGTGGACGCGGGCGGCGGACTGGGAATTCCCTATCAAGGGAAAGCGCCTGATTTTGTTCAGTACACAAAGCGTTATGCACAAGCCATCCTGAAGCCTCTGCGGAAACAACAAGTCCACCTGTTGCTCGAACCTGGGCGTGTGTTGGTGGGGCCTGCGGGAGTGCTGCTAACCTCCGTGATTTACACGAAGACCAATCGCGGGAAACGGTTTGTGATTGTGGATGCCGGAATGAACGATCTTTTGCGGCCCGCGTTGTATGAGGCGGAGCATGAGATCGTTCCCGTCATGTTGGAATCCTCGCGCAAATCAGGCACGGTCGATGTGGTTGGGCCAGTGTGCGAATCGGGAGATTTTTTAGCTCGGGACCGCGTGCTTCCGCATGTGATCGACGGCGAATTGCTAGCGGTGCTGGATGCTGGCGCTTATGGCACAGTGCTGAGTTCCAATTACAATACGCGTCCGCGTCCGGCGGAGATTCTTGTGGATGGTAAGCATGTGCGAGTAATTCGGCGGCGGGAGACGTTTAAGGAGATGGTGAGAGGGGAAACTGCTTCCCTCAGCGGCTGAAGCTGATACTCAAAGCAAGCCGCTATCGCAGCGCTGAAGCGCTGCGCCGCCCAAAAGCGTTTGGAAATCTTTCGAGCAGGTCCCTCCACTTCGTAGCTGCTTCGCTTCGCGATGCAGCAACTCCGGTCGGGATGACAATCGTTGGGAACTGGCCTAACGCTGGCCCCACTTTAGTTTGCTGTGCAATCCGTCCCAGAAGGTGTTTTTGAAACGTAACAGTTTGAATTTGTGGGCTAGCTTGCGGCAGCGGATAGTGTCGCCTTCGAGGATGGCTTGCCCGAGCTGGCCGTCGAAGCTGACGAATGCGCCTTCTTTGGCGATCTTCACCACGATGACAATCTCCACGCTGTCGCGCACGACCAGCGGCCGGTGCGTGAGGGAATGCGGAGAAACTGGAGTGATCACGAAGGCTTCCACCGCCGGCGTGAGAATGGGACCGCCCGCGGCTAGCGAATATGCGGTAGAGCCGGTTGGCGTGGAGATGATGAGGCCATCGGCTTTGTAGCTCGAGACGAAGACGCCATCGATGGAAACTTCGAAGCTGTTGAGGCGCGACAGCGTGTTTTTCCCGACGACAATTTCGTTGAGCGCATCGTAGGAGACCAACACTTTCCCGTCACGCTCGATCTGACAATCCAGCATGGAACGCTCTTCAATGCTGGCCTTGCCTTGATCGGCGGCTTCGAGAGCGGCGTAAAGCTCCTTGACCGTCACCTCGGTCAGAAAGCCGAGTGATCCCAAGTTCACGCCGATGACGGGAATGTCGGTGCGGGCTAGCACGCGGGCGGCGGAGAGCAGTGTGCCATCGCCGCCCAGCAGCACGACGAAGCGCACTGGATGCTTACCGATTTCTTCGCGGGCGACTGACTCAAGGCCCTTGCAGTAGTTCGAAGTTTCGCGGTCGGTAATGATCTGGTAGCCGCGAGCCTTGAGCCAATCGACAACTTCTGGAACGATCCGCGCCAGCTCGGGCTTGGTGGGCTTCGACATTATCGCGACGAGTTTGGTGTTAGGCGTCTGCATTGGGTTCCAGTGTTGGACTATTGTACCGAATTGCCCTTAGAACTGAGCGTAGAGGAGAAATTCGCGGTTGCCCTCCGCGCCTTGTATCGGAGACTCAATCATATCCGTGCTTTGCGCGCCCAGTTTGATGGCGCACTGGCGGATTTTTTCCACGGCTGCGAGCTGGGCAGGCTCGTCGCGGACGATGCCGCCTTTGCCGACGAGTTCGCGGCCTACTTCAAATTGCGGTTTCACCAGAACGATGGCGAATCGTCCGTGGCGAGCAGCGGGAAACGCCGATGCTACAACCGCAGGCAAGACTAGCGTCGCGGAAATGAACGAGACGTCCATCACGATGAAATCCACAATCTCGTGGAGTACCTCGCGACTCAGCAGGCGTGCATTGCATTTTTCCACTAAACGGACACGCGGGTCTTGGCGAAGTTTCATGGCAATCTGACCGTAGCCGGTGTCAATGGCGGTGACGTGGGCAGCACCGTGTTGCAGCAGGCAGTCCGTGAAGCCTCCGGTGGATGCGCCGACGTCGAGGCAGGCTTTGCCAGTGGCATCCAGGTTCCAGTGCGAGAGGGCTTTTTCAAGCTTGAGGCCGCCCCGGCTTACGTAGCGCAGGTCTTCCCCGAGCAGGCGGACCTGCGCATCTTCCGCTACTAACGCGCCCGCCTTTTCAATCTTTTGTTCTTTTACTAGAACTTTACCCGCGAGAATCAGGGCTTGCGCGCGCTCGCGGGACGGAGTGATGCCGCGGGTTACCAGAAGTTTATCGAGGCGGGTTTTCATGCTGGTTTCATCCCTGCGATCCCGCTAATACAACCCCTTCTCCCCCTCCGGCCTCGTCTTCCACCGCCGGTGTACCCACAACCACTGCTCCGGATATTTCCGCACAAACTCCTCAATCTTCTGCGTAAACTTCGCCGTATTCGTCAAAATATCCGCCTCGTCATTCCCAGTACGCGCCAGTTCCATAGCCGGATCAAACCGCAACCGGTACTTCCGCAACACGGCATCCCATACGCAAAAACCCGGCACCACGCTAGCATCCGTCCGCAAAGCAATCCGCGCCAGCCCACTCGCCGTACACGCCGGAATGCCAAAGAAATCCACAAACACTCCCTGCGGCGGCGTCATATTCGTATCCATCAGGATTCCCACAGTCTCGCCCTTTTTCATCGCGCTCAGCAATCCACGGACAAAGTTGTCCTTGTCCACCACCGTATTCCCATGCATCGTCCGGTAGCCCTGCACCAACCGGTCCACATAAGGGTTATCCAGCCCGCGCATCACAATCCGCAGCGGGTGCCCCTCCAGCGAATGAAAAAACGACGACAGCTCCCACCCGCCCAGGTGCCCGGTCAGGAACAAAACGCCTTTTCCCCGTTCCCGCGCCTGCTCAAAATTCTCAAACCCGTCGTAGATCACCACCCGGCTCACGTTCTCCCGCGTATACGAAGGAAACAGGCAAAACTCCGCCAGTTGCCGCCCCAGGGAAATGAACTCGCCCCTCAGAATCCGCCGCCGCTCTCCGTCCCGCATCTCCGGAAACGCCATCCGCAAATTCCGCAGCCCCACCCTCCGCAGACGCCCATGCAAGCAGTAAATCGCCAAGGCAAACAAAATCGCCACACCACACGCGATCACCCGCGGCAGCAGACCCAGAGTCCGCACCACCACCCACAACAACGCATATTCCACCTTGTGACGCATTCTTATCAGAATGCGCGAAAATACACGGCTCTGTCCACGATGTCAACTCTGCTGAAGGATTCTGCCTATAAGGATGAAGTGCCACCGCGAGTGTGGCGCGGGCGCCCCCGCCCGCGTGGTCTTGCTAAAGGCAGCTAAAAAACCTTGTCAGCCAACCGCAAAACTTTATCATCCCAACCAAGCTACTTTGTCATTCCGACCGAAGTGGAGGAACCTGCCTCTTGCCGGGTGCCCCGTCCTTGTTGCGTTCTCCAGCGACAGAGCCTGCCCTGAGCCCAGACGGGAAGTCCCCGCGGCAGAGGACTAAGGCTTCGCCATCATACCGTTTTGGCTTTGGGGGCGCGGCATTGCAGCCCTGCAATCACTCAGTATCATAGGCGGCTTCAGCCGCTAGGAAAGAAAATTGCCCTACGGATGAATCAGCCGCACCGGCACCGGACTCGCCTCATTCAACCCCACCGGCGGCACCGATGACACTCGGGCCACCGCACTACAACCGGATATGTTCAGAATTTGGATTGTCGGCTCTCCGCTGACAGGATCAGAACTCACCACCAGCGCCTGCACAAAACCAATCACCGTCACCGGTGAAACGGGCTTGGTGAAGACCGGGCCAGGACCCGAATCGTACACCGGAATCGTCACCACCGACCGGCTCGTGGAAATCTGTGTGCCGCTGAGCACACCGTTGTGCGTCGTTCCCGCATTGATCTCATACGGAAACGTAGTCGCGTCTAAAGTATCTTGCCCATTGCCAGCGCCCGGCGCCGATGCGCCAATCAAGCAATCAATGGCCAACTGGTTGTTGCCCACATTGTTTGGATTGGCCGTGGTGTCCAGATTCACCTGCGATCCGCACGCAATCGGCGTGGGATTGCACGCCGTAATGTTCTGCTGAAAGGTCCCTACCACCGAGCAACTCGGACCACTCGCCGCCGGATTCGGCAAATCTATCGGATAGTACGTCAGAGTAACCGGAGGCCCTAGCACCCGAACCGGCGCATTCACTGTCCCGCCGCATCCTAGTGCTCCTGGACATCCTGTAACCAGCTTGAACGCCCTCCCAATAACACCTTCCAGATCCCCCGGCGTCGTCGGTTCGTTATTCAGGATCTGTCCGCTTGTCGCATCAAAAATCGGCGTGTTGTTATACGGATCGATATTCGGCATCAGCCACGGCGTCACGCACTTCGCGGCCACCGGAATCTCCGTTCCTGACGGATTGAAGCCCTCCGCACGGGCCGTGGCGGAGACCGTAGCCGTTGACTGCCCCCATATCTTGGAAAGGAACAGTGGCAGAGGTTCGCTTCGTACCGTCACCGCCACCTGCGGGTTCACGCCATATCCGGTTCCAATCGCACTCGGCGCGGGACACGTCGCATTGCATGCGCCTCCGTTGGGAAAACACGGCGTCACCGTGGCCGGTGCTACCCCTCCAATCGTTCCGCTGTTGCCCATCACAATGGCCTGGGCCTTGGCCTGAAAACACGAGGCCGTCCATGTATTCTGCGTATCGATCGGATCCGCCGTCAGTCCCCGTTCGATCAAAGTCTTCGCCCCGGCCAGCGCGGCAGAGTCCGCTACACGTTGCGCTTGCCCCTTCGCCACGTAGAGCGTAACTAGGTCCACGGCCAGCGCCGCCATTCCCAGCAACGCGAAGATCGCAACGACTACAAACATCAGTGAGATCCCGCGCTCGTGGCGGTGCGTATAAAACCGGCTGATTCGCGCCATACCCTCAACTCCTCAAAACAAAAAGCTGAAATTACAAAATTGCAAATTACAAAATTAAACCAGGTTCTTCATTTTCGCATTCACCACGATATTGGTCGATGACGGAAACGAACTCCCAGGTGAGAATACCTGCAACACCCCCGCCAAACGGAATTGGAACGGATACTGCAACGTGACGTGACTAAAAAAAATCCAGACGCCACCAACTGTCGTTGTACTCTGGCGCTGGATGGTGAGGGTGAGCGGCGCCGGACAACCACCTCCGCTCACGGTGTACACCCACGTCGAGGTAGTCGCGCTCGCGCTCGTGGATGCCGCTCCCAGCAGACCACAATCGTTCACCCCGGCCGCTTGCAGGTTGCGCGCCACCGTGTCCCGAAGATCCGCCACCGACCCCGTAGAATCCACGGCAGGGTTCGAAAGGTCAGATGTGCTCTGGCTCGCAGCCGCTCTCGTCGCTTCGTACACCACCGCCTCCAGCTTCTGCTTCAGCGTGAACGCCCCGCCAAAATCAAAAATTACGTACAGGATCACCGCCAGAAACGGCAGCGTAAAGGCAAACTCCGCCAGCGTCGCCCCAACTTCCCCGCCCTGTCCAAACAAAAAACCCACTCCCCAGGGTGCCCCGGCCTTGTCGCGGGTTTTCTTTTGCGACAGAGCCTGCCCTGAGCCAGTCCAAGGGGCGGGGCTTTCCCCCACCAGAACTTCACACCCTCGCATCGCATACTCTTTTGGGCGGCGCAGGGCTTCAAAAAGAGTAGATCCCTTACACCCCGGAAATGCCCGCACACAACCCGACACGGTAGAGCGGGCCTTCAAGCCCGCGTCACAGCCCCAGGATAATCGGGGCTTCAGCCCCCGAGGTATGTGTTTGGTTTTAGAAATATTTTTTTCAGCAACCTCTTCAGCCGCTGCGGTAAAAGTCCAACCCAAGAATTCGGTGCCACCCCAGTCATTCCGTCCCATCAGTCTTCCCCCTTCACCTGCGCTTGCGCCCTCAGGTTCAAAGCGTAGCTCTGGCGGGAAATGTAAGGCGGTGTCGTCGAAACCGACGGCAAAGAAAATGAATAAGGATAGACCAGACTCACAGACGTCCCGCAAACGGGCGTTCCGCTGGTGGGTACCCCGCCCGACGACACATTCAGGACCACATTCCGCTGCACGCAGATTTTCGGGGACGCTAACGCTCCCGCCACATCACAGGCCACCAGAACTCCAGGCAGCGGTGGCACGCACGAATTTCGCAACGGCGCCGTAACCGGAACCGTCAGTAGAGTCGCGTCCACATGGGCATTCTGAAAAATCGGCGCCACGATCACACTCGCAACCTGGTTGGCCGGAAGCTGAAGGTTCCCCGTCCCGCAAAGCGCGCACGTCGAGCCCGCAGAGGCACGCGCACCCTCCTGCGCCGCCCGCTGCATCGTCGAATACACCAGGTACACCCTGCCAAACTGGAAAATGCCCAGAATAAATACGAACAAGAGCGGCAACACAAACGCCGCCTCAGCAATCTCCGCCGCCCCGCAGTCATGCCAAACCCGCCTCAATATCCCATCCTTCATCCAAAGCGTCTTGATGCTTTGCACTGGCTTTAGGGCGGCACAGGGCTTCGCAACTTGCGGAACAACTCGCTTCTGCTCTTGCTTTTGGGCGGCGCAGCACTTCAGAGACTGCGTGGGAACTACAATATCGATGACAGAAGACAGGACTTGCTTTTCACACAGGACTTGCTTTTCCTCTCCACCACCCGACACGGTAGAGTGGGCCTTCAGGCCCGCGTTCAGCGCCAAAAAATGCGGGGCTTCAGCCCCCGAGGTAAGGGGTTGCGCCGCCGCGAACCAGCTCAAAGTCAAACCGTGGGGGAAACACCAGTTCTCACGCACACTCTTCAGCCCTGCGATACCTCTTTCCCTGGCTCGATCTAGCAACGAGTTCTCAAGATAGCTTTTCACCGCTGGATTCGATCCTTCCGAAGAACTCACACACCCCACAATTTTGCACCCGCACAGCCCAACAGCGCTAGTGCCCAGGCAATACCAAATGGCACTTTCGCCGTCTCCGGGTTATCTAGTGAAATCGACGGATCGGGCCGCCGAAAACGCGCCAACGCCCAGAGAATTCGCCCAATGTTCCCCAACGTTAGCCACAAGCGCCCTTGCCAAATCACCATCCCCAACGCAATCACAGCATTTACGATGGCCGCCACAAAAAACACCAGGAACAGCGAATCCACGCCAAGAATCGCCCCCGAAGCCCCCACGAGCTTCCAATCCCCAAACCCGAAAGCATGCAAAACAACAAAGGGGAATAACAGAAGCATGGCAAGGCCAAGCCCCTCCAGCGAAGATTTCGCTCCAGGCCACTTGAAAAAATATGTGCTGAGAATCAACCCCAAAGCCGCCGCAGGCACAGTCAGCCAATTCGGAATTCGCCAGCTCCGCCAGTCCGTCACACCCGCCACAACGGCGACGACAGCGGCAAGGCTCCAAAGAACATGATTCCCTGTCATCGGCACCGTCGGCAGCTCACTACCTTACCAAACTCGAAGCTCCCTGCCGCTCCGCCACCACATGCTTGG
>JAYTQD010000219.1:0-1618 GCA_043746935.1 Acidobacteriaceae bacterium
ATTTCTGAAAAATCGGCGATGGTAGAAAATTCTCGCAGCAAAGTGCTTAACAACGCAAGACGGTTGGAGCGCAGGCGCTCGTCCTCTACCATGACCATCACTTTGTCAAAGAAGTTGTCGATGTGCGGACGAAGCTTGGAGATTTCCAGGAGTGCTTGTGCATATTGCTTCTGCGCCCGAAACGTTTGCACGGCTGCGGCTGACGCTGGAATCTGACCAGCAAGGTCTTTCTCCACGAGCTGCTCCAGCACCGCTAGATCGAGCGTGGCCACCGGATGCTTCCCCGCCTCACTAGCTTGGCGCAGGATATTTTTCATGCGCTTGAAGGCGCTGGAAATCGATTCGAAATCCGCTGAGGGCCGGACTTCCGCGACCGCCTGGGCGCGGGCCAAAACATCCACGACATCGCTCGCGCCCGCAGCCAGCGTGGCTTTCACAACATCGTAGGCGAAGCCGTGAGCTTCCTTGAGATAGAACTCGAGACGCTCGCGGAAGAATTCGTTGATGCTCCGTTGAATATCGCGCGGCTCAGCGCCATCTTTTTTCGTGGCCGAAAACTTTTTCTCCGCTTCGGAACCGCTATACGCTTCCAGCGCCAGCTTGGTAACCAGCTCAAGCGGAAGATTCAGTTTGTGTCCCGCGATAATTCTGACAATACCGTTCGCCTGCCGCCGCAGCGCAAACGGATCTTTCGACCCCGTCGGCTGCAGACCTAACGCGAACATGCCGGCAATGCTGTCGGCTTTGTCAGAGAGAGAGAGCACAGCACCCTCCATGGTGCGCGGAATTTCGTCTTCCATGGATTCGGGTTTGTATTGGTCGTAGATGGCGTCGGCCACAGGAACGCGCGTGCTCTCAGACAGCTCGAGATCTGCCTGCGCTTTCACGTACAAGCCACCGACAATGCCTTGCAGTTCGGTGAATTCCTTCACTAGCTCCGTCGTGAGATCGGTCTTGGCGAGAAGCGCGGCCTTGTGTATGACACCGGGGCGAATCTCCTGGCCGCTCTGCTTGATGGTTTCGGAAATCCAGCTGGCCAAGCGCTGCACGCGCATCGTTTTATCGTAGTAGCTGCCGAGATCTTTTTGGAACGTGACGCTCTTTAGCATCTCAACGCGGGCCAGCAGAGAGTGCTTCTGGTCGGTCTGCCAGAAAAAGCGGGCATCGTTGAAACGGGCGCGAAGGACGCGCTCATTGCCATGACGAATGAGGCCGTCCGGGTCGCCGTCGGTGTTGAGCACGGCGAGAAAGTGCGGCAACAACTTGCCATTGGCATCTTCGATGGCAAAATATTTCTGGTGGTCGCGCATGACGGTGACCAGGACTTCGCTGGGGAGCGACAGAAACGCAGGATCGAAGCTGCCAAGAATTGCCGATGGAAATTCGGTGAGGTTGACTACCGTCTTCAATAACTCCGCATCGTCGCGCCAGCGCGCTCCGGGAATGGTGCGCGTGGCGGCGTCGAGAGCTTTACGAATTTCATGCTCACGCTCGTCACGTCCAAGTACTTTTGCTTGACGCAAGGATTCGACATAAGCGCTTGGGGTTGCGATTTGGAATATTTCCTGTCCAATGATGCGATGGCCGCGCGATGCATTCCCAGCGTGAATTCCCGCGA
>JAYTQD010000220.1:0-26980 GCA_043746935.1 Acidobacteriaceae bacterium
CACGCTCGAAGCCCTAGCCGCCCTGCGCCCGGCGTTCCACGTCAAAGGCACAGTCACCGCCGGCAATTCTTCGCAAATGTCCGACGGAGCCGCCGCCGCAGTCGTCATGTCCGCCGACCGCGCCAAACAGCTCGGCATCCAGCCCCTAGCCCGCTACGTAGCCTTCGCCACCGCTGGCTACAAGCCCGAAGAAATGGGACTCGGCCCCGTCTTCGCCATTCCCAAAGCGCTCAAACTCGCCGGGCTCAAACTCGAAGACATCGCCGTCTTCGAACTCAACGAAGCCTTCGCCGCGCAATCTTTGGCCGTCATTAAAGAAGCCGGACTCGATCCCGACCGCGTCAATCCCAACGGCGGCGCCATCGCCCTCGGCCACCCTCTCGGATGCACCGGCGCCAAGCTCACCGCCACCCTCCTCCGCGAACTGCAACGCCGCAAAGCCCGCTACGGCATGGTGACGATGTGCGTGGGTGGAGGCATGGGTGCGGCGGGGATTTTTGAGAGGCTGGGGTAACTATTCTCCGAATAACTCTTTGCTCAATTAAGAACTAAGTCCCTCACGGCGTGTCGGCTCCATCGCGATTCGTTGAGGGTTTGTAGCGCAGGTTCCCGGATTTCGCCCCGACCCGCATTCAAAGGCTAGCCCCCTCAATTTCGCTACAGTCGTCGCCAGCATTCAGTGTCTCGCACCCAGTTCATCTTTTTTGCAGAGTTCCGACGGTTCAAAAAAACTGGCCTGCGGGATACTATAACGAACTGGCTTCGTCTGTTTCTCCACGACACCCTTCTCCAACAAAGACAGCAGACACTGCATAATTTCTTTTTCCGGAACTCTTAATTCCACCGCCAAGTCTTTCTTTTTCCTGGGGGCAGCCGCATGTCGTAATAATTCCAGCACCCTGGCGGAAAGCTCGTCCGCGCGCAAATCGGTTTTGGGTAAAGTCTCCGCGCTTGGCTCAACCGGCGCGAAAACATCCAGGAAAGCGTCGTCGCCCTTCGGATTCGGCCAGAGCAGCGCGCCCTTCTTTTCCAGCGCGGCAAGACCATCGCCCATCTCGCCGGTGGATCGGATATAAACCCGGACGAGTTTGAGCTTATCCAGTTGCTCGACCGCTCCAGCCCAGGTCCCACCTTTCTCATAATCCGAACTGACAACCAAGGCTGCGTCCGCCAGCGCGTAGATCAGCTTGTTGCGCTGCATGGCATTGCCAATATTGAATCCAGCATTTGGGTCGTAGGGTGAAATGAGCACGAGATGTCCATCCATCAGTAGGTCGCGGTGCTCGCGATTCATCGCTGTTTTTTCCAGGCTGTCCGCCAACACGCCGATCACATTGCCGCCCTCTTCCAATGCGCCGCGCATGGCGGCCTGGTCGATACCGCGTGCGCCGCCTGAGACCAAACCTTGTCGCGCCAACGCAGCCAACCGTCCGACGTTCTGCGTGTATTCAACTAACGCGTCGTCCACATTCCTGGATCCCACAACCGCCAGGCCGCCCATTTCGAGAATTGTAGCCTCACCGCAGCCATATAAAATTGCTGGCGCGTTCTCTTTGAGACGTTCCCTGAGTCGTTTCGGATAATGCGCATCGGCTCTGCTAACAATCCAGATGGCTCGTGTCTGCCAGCGTTCCACCACTTGGCTCAGGAGAAAGCCTCGCGCCAATAAGCGCTGCAGACGCTGATCGTCGATCACCTCGTGGCATGCCTGCAACAGACTAGCTGCATCCGGAGCCAGCAAATCGGCGGGATCCTTCTCCATGGTGTGAAGGTGGCGCGCCAATTTCTTGTACTCACCGGGCGTGAGGTACTCCGTGGACGCTTCGCCCCGCCCGGCAAGCAGAGGTGCTGTTAGGAGTAAAATCGCCTGCGTATTCGCTGAAAGTAACTGACCCATTATTGATGTCCCGTGGATTGATGTGCGGTCGATTGATGCCCGGTGAAAGCCAGCGCCAGTGGCCAAACTTCGTCGCTGCCTCTGGCACGAAGTAGCCATGCGGACGTCGTCAACGTCCACCGTGAATCGACCATATCATCCACAAGTAAAACCGGCCCGGCTGGCAGCCGCCCTACGCTCAACGCTAACGCTCCGTCGATGTTACGAGCTTGCTGATTGCTATTGGCCATGGTCTTTTGCTCGGGACGCTCCTCTGTCTTTTCTATCACCGTATGAAACGGTAGCACTAGTGCTAAAGCAAGACGGCGCGCAAAATCTGGCACCAAAGTAGGATGCCGCAGGGAAGGAATGCAAGTCACCCATGCCGGCGCGGGTCGCGGATTCCACTCGCGAATGAGTGCCACGCAGGCGACCACGAGTTCCTCCGCAAATCGTCCATCGTGATATTTGCCGTTGCGCACCAGATTGCCCCAGGCCGCATCGCCCCATACGCATAGCGCTTTCCCTGGCTGCGCTTGATGTTCGGGCGGGATGCGGCCTTTTTTTCTGTACTTCGGCATCCCGCCCGCTGGCCAATTCGTACGCAGCTCAATCGGCAGGCTGGTACGGCGCAGGAACGCTGCCGCTTCCATAATCAACCCAGGGCTGGCAGCCGTGGAGAGTGCAACTAAACTCGGACCAACAGCCTGAGAAGGATCACCGTCCAGCGCGCGGATCAGAAACTCCATGTGCCCCGACGAAAGGGCCACATAGTCTTGCATCTGGCGCTGCTCTTCGTACCGCAAATCAGTCAAGCGTTCCGCGCGCTGCCAAAACGTTTCTTTCAGGTTCGCAGCAGTTAACTGCCATTTAGTCCCCTGCTTGGCGAGAGGGGCGGGAGATTCCAGCGAGAGCAGGTCTAGTGTTTTATCGATACGGCCTCGACTGATGTTGACACGGTTCATCAATTCAAAAACCGATAAGCCCAAAGGTGAATCTTCCAGCGCATCCAGCACCATTCCAACCTCCGTCCGGGTCGGGAAGGCGGTCTTGATGAAGTAGTCGTTAATCTCAGTCTCCTCCGTACCACTGAGCAAGACACCATAGGCAGCATCCAGTGCGCGTCCGGCTCGCCCCACCTGTTGGTAGTAAGCCATGGCCGATCCCGGTGCCTGGTAGTGGATGACGAAAGCCAGGTCCGGCTTGTCGAAACCCATGCCAAGTGCCGTGGTTGCAACCAGCGCCTTGACCCGGTTTTCCAGTAAAGCTTGTTCCAAAGTTGAACGAATGTCGCCACTTTCGCTCGAATAAGACTCGACCTTAAAACCTTTTGATTTGAGCCAGTCTGCAATCTGAACCACATCGCGCACGGTCAGAGCATAAATGATGCCGTTCCCGGGCAGAATCTCGAGTTGCTCCGCCAACCAGGCTAGCCGCTCCTCCGGACTGGGCAAGGTAATGGTCTGAAGCGAAATCGATGCCCTGCTCAAATCGCCACGCAGAACCCCAAGTTTCGGTCCCAGAACATATTTCAGATCCTCCATGACCCGGTTGTTGGCGGTAGCCGTTGTTGCCAGCAACCGGAGATTAAACGGCAATGTACGAACGATACGTTCCAGTAGGCGGTAGTGGGGGCGGAAATCGTGCCCCCAATCCGAAATGCAATGCGCCTCATCCACCACCAGCAGCGAAATTTTCCCCGCAACGCGCGCCAGCACATCGTTCCGAAAATGTTCGTTGGCCAGCCGCTCGGGAGAAATGAGCAGAATGTCCACTTCATTGCGTTGAATCGAGGCTTCGATGTCGTACCAGTGCGCTTGATTGTCCGAGTTGATGGTGGTGGCGCGCACGCCCATCCGCTCGGCCGCAGCTATTTGGTTGCGCATCAACGCCAGCAAGGGAGAAATGAGCAACGCAGGGCCGCTGCCAGCCTCCCGTAAGAGCTTGGCAGCAACAAAGTATACGAAGCTTTTACCCCAACCAGTTTTCTGCACAACAAGCAACCGGCCCTGCCCTTCCACAACATGTCGGATGGCTTTGCCCTGGTCGTGACGGAACTGAGCGTCAGGTTGACCGCACCCGATACGAAGCAGATCGAGGGCGCGCTGCTCGTCATAGTTCATGCATACACTATAAGGCAATTTAGGTGGCCAACCCTTGGTTGGGGACTGGCCCACACCTTTGATCTTGATCTCGTTTGCACCAGCCATGCTCTGGGTACCCCATTCTTCGCGGAGCGAAGAGCCTGCCCTGAGCGAAGTCGAAGGGGTGGGTGGCAAAGGCCGCCGATACAACCGCCTCTCTTCAAGGTTTCGAGCGTTTTCGGCCTTCACCCTTACCCGTCGGTCCCGCCCCAACGTTCTGTAGAGACACCTTCAGGGCGCTAGCAGACAACGTTACTTTAACGTTGTCTAAGCATAAGAGCACGCCCTGCCGTGCCCAAATACCGGCACTACTTCTCCATTCCAAAGCTGCAAGTTTTTGCACAGAATAAAGCTGCAAAAAACTGGTCAACGCTCCGAGTTCAGCGCCAACATGTACGCCTAAATTTCGCAACTCCAGCAAAGCACAGGGCTTACGCGATAATGTTCCACGTGGAACATTTTTTTGGAACAAGCTCCCTGCCGATGAGGCGCGGAAATTGCTCCACGTGGAGCAATTTTCCGCGCTCCCAGCTAGACTTGACCAGCTATGGTAGAAAAGCTCTAGAGGTTCTTATGTCTACGACTGCACCGCCCAAGCCCCGCATCCTTGGCTGTAGTTTTTTGATCGAAGAAGGCAAGCCCGCCGACATTTTTACGCCCGAAGACTTCTCTGACCAGCACCGCCTCATCGCTCAGACCGCCGACGATTTCTGCAACAACGAAATCGTCCCCAACGCCGACAAGATGGAGCACAAGGATTACTCCATCACGCGCGACCTGCTGAAGAAAGCGGCTGAGCTGGGTCTGGCGTCCGTGGATATTCCGGAAGCCTACGGCGGCCTTGAAATGGACAAGGTGACGTCGTGCTTGATCGCCGACCGCATCGCGAAATATGCTGGCTTCGCCACCACTTGGGGCGCGCATACCGGAATCGGAACACTGCCACTCGTGTTTTTTGGAAACGAACAACAGAAGCAGAAATATCTCCCCAAGATTGCCGCCGGAGAAATCGTGGGCGCTTACGCCCTCTCGGAAGCAACCTCCGGCTCCGACGCCCTCAACTGCCACGCTCGCGCCCAGCTTTCCGCCAACGGCAAACACTACCTGCTGAACGGCGAGAAGATGTGGATTACGAACGCGGCCTTCGCCGACCTCTTCACCGTCTTCGCCAAGATTGACGGCGAAAAGTTTACGGCCTTCCTCGTCGAGAAAAACTTCCCCGGCCTCTCGATTGGCAAAGAGGAACATAAGCTGGGCATTCGCGGGTCGTCGACCTGTCCGCTAATTTTGAACGACTGTCAGGTGCCGGTGGAAAACGTCCTCGGCGAAATTGGCCGAGGCCACGTCATCGCTTTTAATATTCTGAATGTGGGCCGCTTCAAGCTGGGCGCAAGCGCCGTGGGCGGCGCTCGTAGCTCTGCCGACCAGACTATCGCCTACGCCAAGCAGCGCAAGGCATTCAATAAACCGATTTCAGATTTCGGCCTCATCCGCGAGAAGCTGGCCAATCAAGCCGTCGGCATTTACGTTGGCGAATCCATTGTCTATCGCACGGTCGGCATGATGGACGCTGTTCTCTCTGAGATCGACAAATCCGCCGCCGACGCCATGACGCAGGCGCGCAAAGGGATCGAGGAATACGCGGTCGAGTGTTCCATTGTGAAAGTGTGGGCTTCGGAAATGCTCGACTATGTCGTCGACGAGTTCGTGCAGGTCTATGCGGGTTACGGCTTCGTCGAAGAGTATCCCGCCGAGCGCGCTTACCGCGATGCCCGCATCAACCGCATCTTCGAAGGCACCAACGAAATCAACCGCATGATCATCACCGGCTTCGTGCTGAAGCGGGCGATGTCGGGACAGCTTGCTCTGCTTCCGGCGATCAAGCGCGTGATGGACGAAGTGATGACGGGACCAAGCGGCGAAGAACTTGACGGCCCTCTCGCCGCCGAGCGCGCCATCGTGGCCAACGCCAAGAAACTGGGGCTTCTCATGGCCGGAGCCGCCCACCAGAAATACTTGACGACGCTTCCCGACCAGCAGGAAATCTGCGGCGCCCTCGCCGATATGATCATCGAGGCCTACGCCATGGAGTCGTGCCTGACGCGCACGCAGAAACTAGTTGCCAGCCGCGGCGAGGCTGCTGCGAAGGTCGCCATCGCGATGACGCAGGTCTACTTGACGCAAGGGATGGAAAAGGTCGAAGCCGCCGCGAAAAAAGTTTCGGCCGCTGTGGCCGAAGGCGACATGCTGCGGACGCAACTAGCTATCGTCCGCCGTCTGGCAAAATTTGAGTCCTTCAACACCATCGCTCTGCGGCAGCAGATCGCGCAGCGGGTGATTGAAACAGGAAAGTACGGCGTGGAGTAAGCAAGCAGTTTTCTACGCTGTGGTTTTCAAGACTTCCACGACGCCTTGGATCAGTTCCTTGGCGTCTGTCAAACATTTCATTACCACTTGAATATCCATGGCTGGTTTACCCAACTGGCGTTGGCTTTGGCAGTAGACGCCGTGCTGGCCCACTAAAGCCATAGCGTCGGTAATAGCGTCGAGCGTAACGGCGAGGCGACCGCAGGGCACGCCCATCATGAATTCGTAGCGTTGGAGCTCTTCCCTTTTTTCGTCGTAGACGGACATGGTCAGATTGTAACGACCGCCACACTTCGACGGTAACATCCCCGCCCCTTCGACTTTGCTCAGGGCAGGCTCTGTCGCACAAAACGCGACAAGGACGGTGCACCCCGGTGAGCATCCGCCGTGGTAACCTTTTCCTTGACTGCTTCGTCTAATGAAGACGACACATTGTCGGAACATGTTGTTGAGACTTTCGTTACTGAGAAACCAAGGAGATTTTTCATGAAGCATTTCGCCCTTACCTCCCTCGCACTCGCACTTACCACGAGTACCCTAACGTTTGGCCAGATGAGTAAGCCCGACGACAAAGCCAAGCGTCCCAGCCCGCCCGCGTCGGCGCAGTGCAAATTTGCTGACGGTAAGAGCATCACCGTCGACTACTCCAGCCCACGCGCCAAGGGCCGCAAGATTTTCGGCGGACTTGTGCCGTTTGACCAGGAGTGGCGCACCGGGGCGAATGACGCCACGACATTTGTCACCACCGCAGACCTGACCATTGGCGGTACCGCCGTTCCCGCTGGCAGCTACACGCTGTACACAATTCCAGGAGAAAAAGGCTGGAAGCTCATCGTCAACAAGCAGACCGGACAATGGGGAACGGACTACGATGCCAAGCAGGATCTGCTGCGCGCTGATATGAGCGTGAGCGCTGTGGCTGCGGTGGAGAATTTCACCATCAGCTTCCACGAGATGGGCAAAGGCTGCCATCTCTATATGGATTGGGAAAAGACGCGTGCGACGGTGGAAATTTCGGAGAAGTAAAATTGTTCCACTATTGAACCGCTCCAAGTTTTCTCACTGGGAACCGACCCGGTGAGAGAGCTTGGGAGAGCCGGGTCAGGTCAAGAGTGTAGGGGTCCTTCGCTCCGCTCAGGATGACAAACAATATAGAGAATGGAATCGAGATTCTCTAGCTGGGGCGCTTCCAGCGCAGGACTGGCTTGCGGGCGGCAGCGGTTTCGTCCAGGCGCGAGATGCGCGTGTTGTGCGGGGCGTCGAGGATTGTCTGCGGTTCCTGTTCGGCTTCCTGCGCAATGCTCTTCATCGCCTCGACGAATAAATCCAGCTCTTCTTTGGACTCGCTCTCGGTCGGCTCAATCATCAGGGCGCCGGGCACAATCAGTGGGAACGCTGTTGTGTAGGGATGGAAACCGTAGTCAATCAGCCGCTTGGCTAGGTCCATTGTCTTGATTCCGTTCTTGTTTTGCAACTTATCGCTGAAGACGACTTCGTGCATGGACGGAGTGGAGTAGGGCAAATCAAACGTGCCCACTAGCTCCTTGCGGACATAATTGGCGTTGAGCACAGCGTCTTCCGTAGTTTGGCGCAAACCGTCGGGGCCGTTGGCCATGATGTAGGCAAGAGCGCGTACAAACATACCGAAGTTTCCGTAGAAAGCCCGCACGCGGCCTACAGACAGTGGGCGGTCATACTCGAAGCCAAGCGTGCCGTCTGGCTTGGAAATCAAGACCGGAGACGGCAGAAATGGCTCCAAAATCTTCTTACAAGCTACCGGGCCTGAACCTGGGCCGCCTCCGCCATGCGGGGTAGAGAACGTCTTGTGCAGATTCAAGTGCATCACGTCGACGCCAAAATCTCCGGGCCGCGCCTTTCCAACGAGCGCGTTCATGTTCGCCCCGTCCATGTAGAGCAAGCCGCCCTTGGCATGGAGAATATCCGCAATTTTGTGGATGTCTTCTTCGAAAACGCCGAGCGTGTTGGGATTGGTAAGCATCAGCGCGGCAACGTCTTCGTTCATCTGCGAAGCCAATGCCGAGACATCTACCGTGCCGCGTTCATTGGACTTCAGGTTCTCCACCGCGTAATCCACCATGGCAGCGGTGGCGGGGTTTGTTCCATGAGCGGAATCCGGAATCAACACCTTCTTGCGAGCGTTGCCCTTCGATTCATGGTAAGCACGGACCATGAGCAGACCGGTCATTTCACCTTGAGCGCCCGCGGCGGGTTGCAGCGTGATCGTATCCATGCCGGTGATTTCGATGAGCGCATCGCTCAGCACTTTCAAAATCCGCATCGCACCCTGGGAAATTTTCTCCGGCGCATAGGGGTGCGCGTTGGCGAGCCGATCCAGCCGGACGACGACTTCGTTCACGCGCGGGTTGTACTTCATCGTGCAAGAACCCAGCGGATACATGCCGAGATCAATGGCGTAGTTCCACGTGGAGAGCCGGGTGAAATGGCGAATGATTTCGATTTCGCTGACTTCGGGCATCTCGCCCAGATCTTTTCTTTCGGCTGACCCTAGAAGCTTTTCGACATCCACTTCCGGAACATCCAGCGGCGGCAGCTTCCACGCGGCTTTCCCTGGTGAGGATTTTTCAAAGATGAGTCCTTCGTTCTGGTTGACGTGGCGCGTTGCCTTGGTGATGCTCACTGCGCCACCTCCTGCATGCGGGGCTCGTGCGTTTTGGCGGTTTCTTCGTATTCGGAGAGCAAGCCGCAAACGGTGTCGATGGCGCTACGCGTGGTCAATTCCGTGCAGCACCAGAGCGCCGCATTCCCGAGTTCGGGGTAAAACTTCTTCAACGGAAAACCACCAACGATTTTGTGGCCGAGCAAGCGGCTGTTGATGACGCCGGAATCTTCGGCGGTCTGCACCACGAACTCATGAAAACGCGGCGCGCCCGCAAAAAGGACTTTCGCTTCTCTCGCAAAGTGATCGGCTGCGTACGCTGCCTTGGCCAAATTCTGCTTGGCTAATTCGCGCAAGCCAACACGCCCGTAAACAGTCATAAATATATTGGCCATGAGCGCCACGAGAGCTTGGTTAGTACAGATGTTGGAAGTGGCTTTCTCCCGCCGGATGTGTTGTTCGCGGGTGGCTAGCGTGAGCACGAAGCCGCGATTCCCGTTCTTGTCGGTGGTCTGCCCAGCCAAGCGGCCCGGTAACTGGCGGACGAACTTCTCGCGCGTCGCCAGCACACCACAGTAGGGTCCGCCAAAGCCGAGAGGCACGCCGAACGACTGTGCCTCCATGGCAACAATATCCGCTTCGGCAGGCGGCCTGACAATGCCCAGAGAAACTGCTTCCGCAATCGAAACAACCAGTAGCGCGCCCTTGCTGTGGACCAAGTCTGCAACGTCCGCCACATTCTCAATCGTTCCAAAGAAATTCGGCGACTGGATCAACACGCAAGCGGTGTCGCCGGTAATGGCTTGCTCCAGTGCTTGCAGGTCGATGCGGCCATTCGCGCCAAAGCTCACCGTACTCAGCGGTAAGCCCTGGTGCGTGGCATAGGTTTTGATGACTTGCTGGTATTCGGGATGCACGCTGCGCGCTACCGCGGCGGAACTGCGCCCGGTCACGCGAACGGCCATCATGATGGCTTCGGCCGCCGCCGTGGACCCGTCATACATTGACGCATTCGCCACTTCCATGCCGGTCAGCTCGCAGATCATGGACTGGAATTCAAAAATGGCTTGCAATGTCCCCTGCGAAATTTCCGCTTGGTAGGGCGTATAAGCCGTGAGAAACTCGCCGCGAGAGACTAACGAGTCAATAATGACCGGACGGTAGTGGTTGTAAGCGCCCGCGCCGAGAAATACCGTATATCCTTCACCGTTTTCGCGCGCGCGCTGCTGAAACCAGTCGACGATCTCAGACTCCGCCATCTGGCGGGGAATCTTCAGATCGCGTTGCAGCCGATACTCGGCGGGAATCGGAGCGAAAAGATCGTCGATGGAAGCGGCGCCGATTGTGCGCAACATCGCCGCACGGTCGCCAGGGGACTTAGGAAGATAACGCATAAGAATAGTTTAGACGATGTTGGCGCAAGAACCGATTCACCCGCCATAAGAGCGGTCCCAAGTGGCGAAATTGCGCCTGAGATTTTCTTTGCAGGCAAAACCTCGCTGATTACTTCCCTGCTTCTTCGGCCACGAATTTCTCGTAGTCGGCGGCGGAGAGCAGACTGTTGAGTTCGTCCGGTTTGCTCAGCGTCACCTGCAGCATCCAGCTGGCGTGCGCATCCTGATTGACCTTCTCCGGCGCTGTGGCTAGCTCTTCGTTCACTGCCGTCACGCTTCCCGAAGCAGGCGCATATAAATCGGATACGGCCTTCACTGATTCCACGGAGCCAAACATTTTCCCGGCAACAATATCCGAACCCGCCTTGGGCAGATCGACAAAAACGATGTCGCCGAGCGAGTCCTGTGCGTATTGCGTGATGCCGATGGACGCGGACGTGCCGCTCACCATTACCCACTCATGCTCTTTGGTGTACTTGCGATCATCTGGATAAGCCATCGTGTCCTCAAAAATGCCCTTGCGGGGAGATCGGGCGCAAGCGCCCGTTGCGTACTAAAGCTTGGGCCGCTTGTAAAACGGCGTCGTCACAACTTGCGCCGCCACACCTTGGCCCCGAACCTCCACTTGCACGGCGGTTCCAACTGCTGCGAACGCAGGTGGGATGTATACCAATGCAATGTTCTTTTTCAGAAACGGAGCAGGAGACCCACTGGTGACGTATCCGATTTCCGCGCCTTGCATGTCCAGTACCCGGTAGCCGTCCCGGGCAATGCCGCGTCCCGTCACCTCAAGGCCTGCTAGCGTTTTGGTAATCCCAGCCGCTTTGGCCTGTTGCAAGGCCTCACGTCCGATAAATTCCGGCTTTTCCATTTTGCAATAGCGATCCAGGCCCGCTTCCCACACATTGATCGTGTCGGAGATTTCATGCGTGTAGAGCGGCATCTTGGCCTCCAGGCGCAAGGTGTTCCGCGCACCCAATCCACAGGCGATGGCGCCAAATTCCTTGCCCGCTGCGAGCACCGCGTTCCAAACCATCGTGCTTGTTGTCTCGTCGGAAGGAACGTAAATCTCGAAGCCGTCTTCGCCCGTGTAACCCGTTCGTCCGATCAAAACATTTTTCAAACCGCACACAGCTCCATGCGTGAACCAATAGCCCTTGAGCGCAGCCAGATTCGCATCCGTTAGCTTGGCTAGAAGCAAATGCGCTTTCGGACCCTGGATCGCAATTTGAGTGTAGTCATCGCTCAGGTCGGTGACGCGGCAATCAAACTGACGCGTGTTGTCCCGCACCCAATTGAAATCTTTTTCGCGCGTACCGGCGTTGATGACCAGCAGGTAGTCGTCCTCGCCGAGGCGGTGAACAATCACGTCGTCGACAAACGTCCCAGTTGGGTAAAGCAGCGCGGAATACTGCGCCTGGCCAATTGCCAGCCGCAAAGCGTCGTTCATGCTGATGTGTTGCACGGCGGACAGAGCTTGCGGACCTACGAGGCGGATGTCACCCATGTGGCTGACGTCAAAAACGCCCACGCCCGTCCGCACGGCCATGTGTTCGGCAACCAGACCGCCGGTCGCGGGATATTCCACCGGCATATCCCAGCCGTTGAAAGCTACCATTTTGGCGCCCATTTGCCGATGGACCGCTTTGAGTGCGGTCTTGCGGACAGTCGGCGTAGTCTCGGCAACGGACAAAACGACCTCAATCAATTAGCAGGGGCTGGACTGCCGGATAAGAACTTATAACCGTATCACGCGCATTTTTCGGCGGTCAACGCGGAGCTGAGGAAAATCCGCGCCGTTTCCATTCAGTTCGCCCGAGTTACGAAAGACACTAAGCTCGGGCCAATAGAGATTGGCGAGCAACGTCCGCTGGCGTTAGATTTTATCCATGGCCACCACGAACTCGCGGTTCACGTGCAAGCAGTGCGACGGCACCGAAGACAAATGCAATTGCACCAAATACTGCTGCCTGTGCAACAGTCTCGAGGGCGTACGGCTATGCGGCGATGGACTGCTCTACTGCGAACCTTGCCGCGAGGCCTGCGACTATCAGGCGGAAGTCCGTTTGGGCGGCTAGTCTTTTCCCCGCCGAATCTAAATCACCACGGCTTCCTTATACTCTCCGAAAACGCGGCGCATGGTATCCGAAATTTCTCCCACTGTGGCCAATGTTTCCACAGCCGTCAGGATACGCGGCATCAGATTTTCTCCCGAGCGGGCCGCATCTTCAACTCCTCTGAGGGCATCCTGCCACGGCGTCTTGTCGCGGCGCGCTCGCAACGCCTGCAAACGCTCGATCTGCCGCGGCTCCAGCGCCTCGTTAATGTGTTGGATTGGAACAGGCTTTTCTTCGTCCACGGTGAAGCGATTGACGCCCACTACCACCGCCTGTCCGTGATCGACGGATTTCTGATACTCGTAGGCAGCGCTCTGGATTTCTTGCTGCACGTAACCGCGCTCAATCGCTTTCAGCATCCCGCCCAGAGCTTCAATTTTTGCTAGATACTGCAGCGCGCGTTTTTCCATTTCATTGGTCAGGGATTCAATATAGTAGGATCCCGCCAGTGGGTCGATGGTGTTGGGCACGCCCGTTTCATAACCCACAATCTGCTGTGTGCGTAGGGCAATGCGAGCTGCGTCTTCCGTGGGCAGCGCCAGGGCTTCATCGAACGAATTCGTATGCAGCGACTGGGTTCCGCCCAGCACCGCGGCCATGGCCTGCAACGCCGTGCGCACAATGTTGTTTTCCGGCTGCTGCGCCGTTAGCGTCGAGCCCGCCGTCTGTGTGTGAAAACGCAGCGCCCACGCCTTCGGACTCTTGGCTTTGAACTTCTCTCGCATAATGCGCGCCCATATGCGCCGCGCACAACGGAATTTCGCCACCTCTTCCAGAAAATTATTGTGCGCGTTGAAGAAGAATGACAGCCGCGGCGCGAATTTCTCCACATCGAGTCCCGCTTTCAGAGCGCCCTCGACATACGCGATTCCATCCGCCAGAGTGAAGGCCACTTCCTGCACCGCCGTCGATCCTGCCTCCCGCATGTGGTATCCGGAAATCGAAATCGTGTTCCACTCGGGAACATTCTCGTTGGTCCAGGCAAACATATCGGTGATAATGCGCATAGCCTGCGACGGCGGATAAATATAGGTTCCCCGCGCAATGTATTCCTTCAGCACGTCGTTCTGTACCGTGCCGGAAAGCAACCGAATGTCCGCACCCTGCCTCCGCGCCACCGCCACATAGAGCGCCAGCAGAATCGAGGCGGTCGCATTGATGGTCATCGACGTCGAAATTTTCGTCAGATCAATGCCGTCGAACAAACGCTGCATATCCTCCACGGAATCAATGGCTACGCCGACCTTACCCACTTCGCCCATTGCGAGCACATGGTCGGAGTCCATGCCAATCTGTGTGGGCAGATCGAACGCCACCGAAAGCCCGGTTGTCCCCTGCGAGAGCAGATATTTGTAGCGTTTATTGGATTCTTCGGCGTCGCCCATGCCTGCATATTGCCGCATGGTCCAAAGCCGTCCGCGATACATGGTCGCTTGGACCCCGCGCGTAAACGGGTACTGGCCCGGGTAGCCTACCTGGCTTTCACTGTCGAAGCCTGCCAGGTCGGCAGGCGTGTAGGTAGGTTGCACGGGAATGTGGGAGGAAGTCTCACCACCTGGAACAGGAGCTTCGGAAAGCGTTTTTTCGGACATGGCTGCGCCTCAGACCCTCTTTCTTCGAGCCCGCCAAAAAGAAGTAATCCCAAAATAGGCAAAAAGCACGGTGAAGACGCCAGCCGCCCAAATCTTGTTCATGTTGACGGGGCCAACCCCGGATTTGTGGTATTCATGCACTCCCGCAGCCGCGCCAATCATGCCTAAGCTTAAGAAAATAAATCCAGTTACTTCTAACCAAAGAATGTGGAAAACGCGCCCAAACGAGGCTGCCGTGGCCCATGCGCCAGACAGCAAGGCTCCGGTCATCCGGTTACGTCCGGCATGCTCCGTCACCAACCGTACGGCTAGCCCAATTTTTTTTGCCACGGAGATGCTTCCCATAGGTGAATTTTAGCAAGGTCCGGGCTACAATAAACCACTTGATTTCCGCGCCCCCTGGCGGAACAAAGGTTGGGGTTCCGGCATCTAAGGCAAATATGCTCATTTCGCCGAGACTCACGAAAATCGCGCTTATCTCGGCCACGGTAATAGCGTTAGTTGTCGTAGCCATCACTCTGCTGCTGGCAACTCTCGGTGTGGATGTTCATTTGACTGGTTGAGCACATCGTTTAGGAGAGGCACATGGATCAACAACTGAAGCGGCTCATGAAAGATCTCGGGGAAGCCATCAATGAGTCCCTGGCCGACTCCGATCAGATTTCCGATGTCGTCTCCCGCATCAAGGACGGCGGCTACGATATCTTCCTCGTCCTCGAAGCCACCATTGGCCTCACCAAGCAAGGCGAGAAATCCGGGGAAAATGAGACTACATCTGTGACCATGCGTACGAGTTCCTCGCTCTCGCTGGATGACCAGGACCAAAAATTCCTGAAATCATTGCGCATCAAAGTTGAGGATTTAGAATAAGTCTTGTGTGGCGCGGGCGCCCTCGCTCGCGAGGTCTAGATTTAGAACTAAAATTTCCCGAACTACAACTCCCGCTTCGGCGGCGCCTGATCCGCCCCCACCCGTCCGACAGCAATCTCCGAAATGAAAAATGCTTCAGCACGGATTGGGCTTCCGGCCTGCCGTCGCAGCATGGCGATCTGTCCCGCATGTGTGATGGCATCGACGATCGGCCCTTGCAGTAGCCGTTCGACCGATTGCAGTGGAGCATCGGACGCCAGAAAATCATCAAAAGCCTTGAGCGTCGCGAAGAAGCGCGCATTCTCTTGCTCCCAAGCTAGTGGTGTTGCTTCAGTCCATTCCTTGCCCCCCTTCGCCATTCGCAGCGCCCAATCAAACAGGTCTCCCATGTGCGCCAACACTCGCACCGGCGTTTTCGCGCCTCCAGTCGCCTGAAAATCGGCAAACCCTTCCGGCGCTCCACGGAGCGCTTTCGCGGTGCGGTAAGCCAGAGTGGCGATTAGGTGGCGAAGCAGTTGGCGTTGCGGATCAGAAGGCACTGAATTTTCTCCCAAGCTGAAATGGAATCTGAGGATATCACTACCGGGTAGCTGGCTCGCGTTCGAGATCAATGGGTTCGAGATCACGCGACCACTATCCTTCCGGCAGGACAAAGTAAAAAACCGAGCCGCGCCCCATCTGGCTGGTCACGCCGATGCTGCCGCCATGCGCTTCGATGATGGCTCGAGAAATCGCAAGACCCATGCCCGATCCCTGCACTAAAACACGCTGGTTTCTGCCGCGATAGAACTTGTCAAAGATTAGAGCCTGCTCGAAATCATCAATGCCGGGACCGTGATCGGCGACGCTGGTCATCAGGGTACGGCCCCGGACCTCCGCGGAGAGATGAATGACGGAGTTCGGAGGTGAGTACTTGGCCGCATTTTCCAGCAGATGGATCAAGACTTCGCCAATTCTAGCGACGTCTAAGCGAACTTCCGGCAAATCCGCAGGAATCTGCACCTCGACCGTGTGCTTGGCCAACGCCAACTTGGTTTCTACGAGAGCTTTATCAACAGCTTCACGAATATTGTGCGGCGCTAGCTCGAGCTCGACCTGTCCGGCCTGGAGCTGCGCCATTTCGGCAGCCTCGCCGACAAGGCGATTCAGCCGGTCGCTCTCCTCGTTGATGATCGTGAGCAGCTCCGTTCGTTCGCCCGGTTCCAGCGGTTGCGTGGAAAGCAACGAAGTCACTGCGGCTTTAATTCCTGTGAGCGGCGTCCGGAATTCATGGGTCACCGAATCGAGCAGTAACGTCCGCAGCTGCTCGCTTTCGCGGGCTGCCTCGGCATGGGTAAGCCGCTCGATCGCTCCCGCGCGCTCAATGGCGATGGCAATCACACTACTGAGCGCCTCCAGTGTGCCGCGCGAGGGCAGGTTCCCGGAAACACCTACGCTGCCAACAACGCGTGTGCCCATGCGCAAAGGCAAAATCGCCAGCTCACGCTGGGTATCAAGGTTCGGTTCGCCGCGCACCCCAACTAATTGCAGATCGCGCGTATCGAGACCCTCGGGTTCGGGCCGCGAACGGTAAATATCGGAACGCTCCACCACCGACACCGCGGCGACGCGAACATCAAAGACATCCACCACAAACCCCGGAATCACATTCAGCAGACTTACAGCGTTGTCGCTCACAAGCAAACGTTGGCTGAACTCGTAGAGCTGTTCCACTTCGCGTCGGCGTTCATTTGCGTTCCGCGCCTCGCGCCTTGCCGCTTCTGCCAGTCGGCTGGCGATCACCGCAGTCGCGAGGAAGGCAAACAGGTCTACCCAGTTCTGTGGATCGCGAATGCTAAACGTCCCAACGGGCGGCAGGAAAAAATAGTTGAAGACCAAAGTTGCCGCCACAGCAGCGACGACCGCGCAGCGCAGTCCCCACGCCGCCGAAACACACAGAACGACCAGCAGAAACCCGAGAGCCATCGTCGTGGCGTTGACGTGCAGCTCTCGCCCAACCAGGGCCACCGAGGCGACCGCCACACACGCCAACGCATATCGAACAACCAGAATCGGGCGCTTCACACAGCCGATTGTAACGAAGTTCGACATTTTCCACGTGGTCAGGGAGAATAGGCCCATGCCGAAGACGCCCGAACAGTGGCTGGAGGAAGCCGCACCCACCCGCGCAGGCGGACGGTTCAAACTCTTCCTCGGCTACGCTCCCGGCGTCGGCAAGACCTACAGCATGCTCAGCGAAGCCATCCGACGTCACAGCCGCAGCGAGGACGTCATGATCGGCATCGTCGAAACCCACGGCCGCGCCGCCACCGCCGAGCTCGCCCAGCAGCTGCCTGTGATTCCCCGCAAAAAGCTTTCCTACAAAGGCGCGACTTTTGAGGAAATGGATGTCGATGCCATCGTAACCCGCCACCCAGCGGTTGTTCTAATCGATGAACTCGCTCATACTAATATCGAAGGCAGTAAGCACGCCAAGCGCTACGAAGATGTCCTGGAAATTCTCGACGCCCACATCGATGTCCTCTCCACCCTCAACATCCAGCACCTGGAAAGTGTCACTCCAACGGTCCAAGGCCTGACCGGAGTTCCAGTTAGAGAAACCGTGCCCGACTGGGTTCTCCAACGTGTCGATGAAGTCGTCATGACCGACCTTACGCCGGAAGCCCTGCAAAGCCGCATGCGTCGCGGCGACATTTACCCGACCGACCGCGCCGAGCGTGCTCTTCAGAATTTTTTCCGCGAGGGCAACCTCATCGCCTTGCGTGAGCTAGCCCTGCGCCACGTTACCCAGTCTGTGGACGACAATCTCGAAACCTTCCGCGACAAGCAAGGCGGAGAACGCGGCATCGCCATTCGCGAGCGTATTGCGGTCTGCATCAGCTCGAACCCCGCCGCGCAATATCTGGTCGCCCGTGCCGCACGCATGGCAAAAGGGATGGGCGCCCAGCTCTACGTCGTCTATGTCGATAGCGGCCGCGACGAAAGCGACGCGAATCAGAAGAGCCTGGAAGACAATCTCCGTTTCGCGCAAAACGTGGGCGCGCAGGTCGTTCGTCTGGAAGGTTCCAACATCGCCACTACGGTGGCTGAGTTTGTTCGCGAGAAACACATTACGGAGGTCGTCTTCGGCCGCTCCGCTACTCATGGCTGGCGGCGTTTCCTCTACACCTCCGCCGTCCACAAGTTCCTGCGCGACGCTCCCGCCGTCGATGTCCACATCGTCACACAGGAGCCAATCTGACCCCCATGACTGAACGTAGCCGCATCCTCGTCGTCGACGATGAACCCCAAATCACCCGAGTCCTCCGCACCACTCTCAACAGCCGTGGCTACGAAATTCGCGCCGCCAACGACGGTGAAGCTGCTCTCGAAGTCCTCCACGATTGGACTCCCGATCTCGTCATCACCGACCTCTCCATGCCCAGTATGGATGGCCTCGAGCTCACCCGGCGTATCCGCGCCAAATCTCTTGTTCCAATTATTGTTCTTTCCGTCCGCGGCGAAGAACGAGTAAAAGTACAGGCTCTCGACGCCGGTGCCGACGATTACGTCACCAAGCCTTTCGGGATGGATGAACTTCTGGCTCGTGTGCGCTCCCATTTGCGCCGCAAACCCGATACCGCCGACACCGATGCTCCCAACATTATCGACCTCGGTGACTTCCACATTGACCCCGCCGCGCACAAAGTCCTCGTCAGCCAGCGCGAGGTCCACCTCACGCCCAAAGAGTTCGAGCTCTTGCTTTATCTTGCGGAACGCGCCGGCAAGGTTGTGCAGCATCGCACTCTGCTCAACGCAATCTGGGGCGGCAACAGCGTTGAGCAAGTGGAATACCTGCGCGTGTTTGTCGGCCAGCTACGCAAGAAGATTGAGCCTGAAGCCTCCTCGCCGCGCTACATCCTCACAGAACCTTGGCTCGGCTACCGCTTCGAGCCCGGATCCTAGTCCTTCCTAGGCCGGCCCTATTCCTTACGAACAATTTATGAAGTGTTTAGCCCTCTCTTACGCGTGAGATCGTTCAATCGTTGTGTAGACAAACCACGAGGTCACACGCGCAACGGAGGTAACAATGCAAGATTTAGTCTTCGCAATTCTAACGGTACTTTTCTTCGCAGCGTCGCTGGCCTACGTCTACGCCTGCGAGCGCCTGCGCTGAGGTGAGTTATGGGAATTGAAACAGTCGTATTGCTAATCCTGTGCATGCTGCTGTTCGTGTATCTCGGATACGCCCTGCTACAACCGGAGAAATTCTGATCTATGACAGCCAACGGTTGGTTTCAGATTTTGCTTTACATCGCCCTCATCTTGGCCATGACCAAGCCTCTCGGAGTGTTTATGGCCCGCGTGTTCAGCCGCGAGCGCACCTTCCTCGACCCTATCCTGCGCCCGGTGGAAAAACTTTTGTACCGCCTGACCCTGGTCGACGAAGACCACGAAATGCCGTGGACCGAGTACGCCTACTCCATGCTCCTCTTCAGCGGCGTCTCGATGTTTGTGCTCTATCTGTTTGAGCGCTTACAGCAGTACCTACCCCTGAACCCGCAGAAACTTGCCGCCGTCGCGCCTGGCTTGGCCTTCAACACCGCTGCCTCCTTCACGACCAACACCAATTGGCAGAACTACGTTGGCGAGAGCACGATGAGCTATCTCACCCAGATGGCGGGCTTGGCTTACCACAACTTCATGTCCGCCGCCGTCGGTATCGCTCTCGCCATCGCTTTCATCCGCGGCATTGCCCGCCGTGAAAAAAATACCCTCGGCAATTTTTGGGTGGACACCACCCGCGCCACTTTGTGGGTACTCCTTCCCGTCTGCCTCGTCTTCACTCTTGTTCTGGTTTCGCAAGGTGTCGTGCAAAACCTTCGCCCCTATGACACCGCCAAACTCGTCGAGCCGCAACAAATCCCACAAGTGAACGCCGACGGCAAGCCCGTACTCGGCCCCGACGGCAAGCAAGCTATGACCACCGTCACCGACCAGGTCATCGCGCAAGGGCCGGTCGCTTCGCAAGAAGCCATCAAGATGCTCGGCACCAACGGCGGTGGGTTTTTTAACGCCAACAGCGCGCACCCTTTTGAGAATCCCACGCCGCTCAGCAATTACCTGCAAATGCTCTCCATCTTCGCCATCGGTTCCGGCCTGACTTACACGCTCGGCCGCATGACCGGATCGCAGCGCCACGGCTGGGCTGTTTGGTCGGCCATGACGGTGCTGTTTCTCGCAGGTGTCCTCACAGCCTATTGGGCGGAAGCCCGCGGCAACCCACTGCTTCCCGGTGTCGATCAGAGCGTCACCGCCATGCAACCTGGCGGCAACATGGAGGGCAAGGAAGTTCGCTTCGGCATCGCCAACTCCGCGCTCTTCGCCACCATCACCACCGACGCCAGTTGCGGTGCCGTCAACGGATTCCACGATTCCTTCACGCCCATCGGCGGCATGGTCCCGCTCGCCAACATTATGCTGAGTGAAGTCGTCTTCGGAGGCGTCGGCGCCGGCATGTCCGGCATGCTCGTCTACGTTGTCCTCGCCGTCTTTATCGCGGGCCTGATGGTCGGACGAACGCCGGAATACCTGGGCAAAAAAATCGAAGCCTATGACGTCAAGATGTCGATGCTCGTTGTCCTCGTCTTCCCTCTCGTCATCCTCAGCTTCACCGCGATCTCGGTGCTTTACAACTTCGGGACATCGAGCATAGCTAACCCCGGCCCGCACGGATTCTCCGAAATTCTGTACTCTTACACCTCCCAGGCCGGCAACAACGGTTCCGCCTTCGGCGGACTCAACGGCAACACGCTCTGGTACAACAACTCGGGCGCATTCACCATGCTGATCGGGCGCTTCTTCATGATCATTCCCATGCTGGCCGTGGCGGGAAACTTGGCGAAGAAGAAGTACGTCCCGCCTTCGCTCGGAACGTTTCCCGTTACCACGCCGCTCTTCTCGGTTCTTCTGGTCGGCGTGATCGTAATCGTCGGCGCGTTGACGTTCTTCCCCGCGCTGAGTTTAGGACCAATTTTGGAACACTTGCTCATGCTGTCAGGAAAGACCTTCTAAGGCATTTATGGCCATTAAAAAGAAAGCTGTTTGGCAGTGGAAGATCGTGCAGGGCGCTCTCTGGGACGCTGTGGTCAAACTCAACCCACGCACGATGATGGGGAACCCCGTCATGTTCGTCGTCGAGATTGGCAGCGTCATCACCAGCATTCTGCTCGTCCGCAACATGATGCACGGCGATGCGGGATTCAAGTTCAACCTCCAGATCACGCTCTGGCTCTGGTTTACCGTCCTTTTCGCGAACTTCGCCGAAGCCATGGCCGAAGGCCGCGGCAAAGCCCAAGCCGAAACGCTGCGCAAAGCGCGTTCAGAAACCGTCGCCAATCGTCTGGCCAGCACCGGAGCCATCGAGAAAGTTCCAAGTTCGCAACTACGCTCCAGTGACGTCGTCGTCTGCTCCGCCGGAGACCTCATCCCCTCCGATGGAGAAATCATCGAAGGCGTTGCTTCCGTCGACGAATCCGCCATCACCGGCGAGTCGGCTCCCGTCATCCGCGAAGCAGGAGGCGACCGTTCTGCCGTCACGGGCGGTACTCGAGTTCTCTCGGATCAAATCAAAGTCCGCATCACCTCGAACCCCGGCGAAACCTTCCTCGATCGCATGATCGCTCTGGTTGAAGGCGCGGAACGCCAAAAAACGCCGAACGAGATCGCGCTCAACATTTTGCTCGCGGGCCTCACCATTATTTTTCTACTGGCCGTCGTCACGCTGCAACCGTTCGCCGTCTACGCCGGCGCACCTCAGACCGTCTTCGTGCTCGTGTCTCTACTCGTCTGCCTGATTCCCACCACAATTGGTGGCCTACTCTCCGCCATCGGTATCGCCGGCATGGACCGTCTAGTCCAACACAACGTTCTCGCCATGTCCGGACGCGCCGTTGAAGCCGCAGGCGACGTCAACACGCTACTCCTCGACAAGACCGGAACCATCACGCTGGGCAATCGTCAAGCCTCCGAGTTCATCCCCGCCCCCGGCACCACTGCCGCCGAAATGGCCGACGCCGCCCAACTCTCTTCCCTGGCCGATGAAACTCCCGAAGGCCGTTCCATTGTAGTTCTAGCTAAGGAACAATACGGCCTGCGCGGACGCGAGCTGGCCGCGCACGAAGCCGTCTTCGTTCCCTTCACCGCGCAAACCCGCATGTCCGGCGTCAACCTCGATGGCCGCGAAATCCGCAAAGGCGCAGTCGACGCCATCGTCAAATACCTCGCCCAACACGGCACGGTCATGCCCAAAGAAGTCCAGGCATCCGTCGAATCCATCGCCCGTTCCGGCGGCACACCGCTCGTCGTCGCTGAAAACCGCCGCGCCCTCGGCGTCATCCATCTCAAAGACATCGTCAAAGGCGGCATGCGCGAGCGCTTCGACAAACTGCGCTCCATGGGCATCAAGACCGTCATGATCACCGGCGACAATCCGCTCACTGCCGCCGCCATCGCCCGCGAAGCTGGCGTCGACGACTTTCTCGCTGAGGCCACGCCCAAAGACAAAATGGACCTCATCCGCCGCGAGCAAGCCGAAGGCAAGCTCGTAGCCATGACCGGCGACGGCACCAACGACGCCCCCGCCCTCGCGCAAGCCGACGTAGGTGTCGCCATGAACACCGGCACGCAAGCCGCAAAAGAAGCGGGCAATATGGTCGATCTCGACTCCAACCCCACCAAGCTCATTGAAGTCGTAGAAATCGGCAAGCAACTCTTGATGACCCGTGGCGCTCTTACCACCTTCTCCATCGCCAACGACGTGGCCAAGTATTTCGCCATCATCCCAGCCATGTTCGCCGCCACGTTCCCGGTTCTGAACGTGCTCAACATCATGCACCTGCGCACCCCGGAATCTGCCGTGTTATCCGCGGTCATCTTCAACGCGCTGGTCATCATTGCGCTGATCCCGTTAGCGCTTCGCGGCGTAAAGTACCACGCCAAGAGCGCAGCCGTGCTCTTGCGCAGCAATCTGCTGATCTATGGTGTCGGCGGCATCATCATCCCATTCATCGGCATCAAGCTAATCGATATGGTCATCACCAGAATTGGAATGGCATGAGGATCACCGACGATCACCCAAACGATTGTCATTCCGACCCTGAACGAAGTGAAGGGGAGGAATCTGCTCTTGTTGGAGAAGGAAAGAGCGAAACACCGGAGAGAACTATGAAAAAGAATCTATTGATATCCGTCCTGATGACCGTCGTCACGACCATCCTGCTGGGTCTCATCTACCCACTCTCTATGACGGTCTTAGCCCAAGTCTTCATGAAGGACAAAGCCAACGGCCAGCTCATCGACCAAAACGGCATACTCGTCGGCTCACGCCTCCTCGGCCAACCTTTCACCACCGCTCCTTACTTCCACTCGCGCCCCTCAGCCGCCGGCAGCGGCTACGACGCCTCCAACTCCGGCGCCTCCAACCTCGGCCCCACCAACCAGAAGCTCATCGACCGTGTAAAAGCCGACGCCGCCACCGTCCAAGCCGATAACCCCACCCAGCCCGTTCCAGTCGACCTCGTCACCACTTCCGGCTCCGGCCTCGATCCTCACATCACCCCAGCCGCTGCCGCCTTCCAAATCCCACGCATCGCCAAAGCCCGCAACACCACCGAAGACGAACTCCGCAAGCTAGTCGCTAAGCACACCGAAGACCGCCAATGGGGATTCCTAGGCGAGCCCCGCGTCAACGTCCTAGAACTCAATCTGGAACTCGATCAGCGCTTCCCACTCCCAAAGCCGTAAACGCACGCGTGGAGGCAGGCGCCCCCGCCTGCCGGGTTTGGCCAGACTGCGGGGGCACAAGCAATCAGCGCAGCCGCTCTACTTCACCACCTGCAAATTATTATCCACCGAGAAAATCCCGGACACCCCCTTGGCTCGAATCCCCGCCACGTTCTTGTCCGCCTCGTTGTCCACCACACCCTCCAGCTTCACGTGCCCGCTCTTCACGATAATCCGGATCGGCTTGTTCACTGGCATCGCATACCTCTCTAGCGATGGATACCCATAAATCGCCCGGTACAACCGCACCCGCAGCCGGTCATCCATGGGAGAAGGCGGAAGCACTTCAATCTGGTTGTCCACTTTCTCCACACCTTCAATTCTCTTCACCACGTTCTCCGCGTCCGACTTCAGCGTAGGCCGCGTCACCGACCCCAGCAGCGTCACGTTATATCCGTCCACCTTGAAAGCAAGATTGTCGAACACGTCCAAAAGCGGCAACATAATCAGTTCGTGCCGCACTTCCTTGGTGATTCGCTGCAACGCCTTCTCCGACGGCTGCGCATCCCGCTGCGCGCTCGCCATGGGGAGACAAAACACTGCCATCAACACGATCACGGCAACACCACAGACTTTTCCGTGCACACTTCTGGTGCTTGAAGACAAAAACGAATTGCGTAGCATAACGATCCTCCTGTTGGTATTACGTTCGGCCTCCGGATTCCGGATGTCTATACGTTGGATGCCCGGACGTCACTTTCAGTTTCCACCCAGTTTCTTGCCGCCTCAGTGTCTTCCTTCGCCGTATAGATAACAAGACGCACTCTGTGGGCGTACCAGCGGCATCAGCGCTGCATCAAACCGCCAAGAAAGAAGGCGCTTCAGCCGCCGAGGTGAAGATCGAAGGTTAGGATCGAAGCCTCGTATCAGGGCATGCCTTCAGGCCACTCGCCAGCCGTCAAGGATCGTTCATTTCAGATTCTGAAAGGCTTGCCATCCGACCAAACGGAGAGCCTGCCCTGAGCTTGCCGGAGGTACCCCCCCACCCCCCGGCGTAATGGAATCAACGAGATACGCGGGGTAGGAGGCCAAAATCTTTGAGTTTAAAGGACTTACAGGCAAAATCCTGGAAACAAAGGAGTTAGCTCTATAAGAATCATTTCGCCTGCAAAAACCCCTTCTAGCTATGGTGCGGTCGGTGGAGTGCTAAGTCAACGACTCAGTGGGGAATTTTGGGGGAGGCGGTTCCAAAATGGGAAGGTACGGTTGGGGTGGATGGGGAAAGGGCTTGACGGGTTTGGGGTATGGGGAGGAGAACGGTGGTCGAACGGACGTGTGGGTCCGGGTTGGCGTCCATAGGGTGGACGCGAACGATGGCAGGCTGCATCGCTAGCCCCGCTCTCTGTGGGCCTCCCGCCTGCTGCGCTTCAGGCGAGCAGGCTGGCCAAATGCAGAAATTCTTCGATAGCTATGCGGCAATCTTGACTGATCTTCAGAATATCCGGCTTCTGTGCTGTATAGCGCCGTGAATGAGCCGATATGTGCCCAACGTCCCGCAGATTGGGCAGGGCCTTCTTCGTGTTTCGGGAGAGGTTCCAGGCTGTTTCTGATTGAGCCGCACTTACTAGATCCGATAATTGAAAGAAATCGCCCTGCGCGTTCTTGATCTTGCTATCGAGTTTGTAGGCCTCAAATGCCTCAATGATGCTTGTTTCTATGAGCCGCCGCATCATAACCGCTGCGGCGTCATACCATCCGGAACCGAAACAGCCGTTCATTTGGCGACAAACTGTTATGAGGTAACCTCTTCGTGTTTTCGCAATCAAGCTCAGAGGGAACAGTCCCTCGTCTTCGGGAACTGTGGACATCTGATTGGAGCGCCACTTTCTTGTTTTGAGTTCGTGAACTAAATCCCTCGAAAGGGCAACCCTACGTTTGTAGTCGGTGTCGGCGGCAAAAACCACCCCAACCATTTCGGCCATCGCGGAGATATCGCCGACAGAAGGATCATTTAATTGCTGAAAACAAACAACAGCATCGGTTTTGAGTTTTGCCAATTTGCTGGCATAGAAATTCAACCCGGCGAGCGGCGCTCTGTGCCTACGGGCGGTCTTTGCAACCTCGATGGCTTTCGCAACCAAGTGCCCTAACCTGATATCGGGAGGCTCGACTATTTCATTTTCGCTCTTTGCCATTACCAGTTCGAGTAGGCAAATGTTTTCTTGCCGCCGTCAGTTGACTCACTCTTTTGCCGACGCAATCGCTTCCGTTTGCAGAGACTTTGCAGCGGGCCGCTGAGGCTTGTTAGTGGAATATGATGGCCTCGATTGCCTAGCTCCGCTTTAACGGCTGCTATTGTTTTAGGCTTGACGAAGAACTCATCATCGATAAGTTCTTCGATGTACGCTTGCGTTCCAGATCGCTTCCTCCGAGCCTCCTGCCCTTCCCCCGATCCGGCGTCGCTGGAATGACCTTTCCTGGTCTTTTTCCGCTTGGCGAGAGCTCCTTGGTGGTTTCCAGGTGGCCCAAGGAGAGAGTCCAGAATCTTTCCAAAAGCGATTCGCTTCAGTTCAGGATCTTTTACAGGAGCGACAGCCTGTTCAGCTTGTTTGACAAGGTCTTCATAATTTTTGTCAGCCATAAGTAAGGATCGTGGGCGAAAATGAGCCTTTCGACTCCTCCAATCAATATTGTTGTCCCGAGATTGGCACGATTATATACCTTTACCGTTCCGTTTCATCCACTTAGGGGGTGGGGCTGATTAGATAACCACAGAAGTAAGCAGACGAAAGTGACCCATTTTTCATTCTCGCACTGCTAAGCGACAAGCCGGATCTGCGATTGACTCACCGATTTCCAGAACAATTGGGGTCACTTCCGCCTGTCCCGATTTCTCCATCGTGCTACCCGCCTATGGGTCGAGCTTTGTTCCCTTTTTCTTCTTTAGCCATTGCCTTAGGCCTGTAAAACATCCAGCGAGAAATACCACACAGGAGCCTATCGTGGCGATGGTCCACTTCGGGTCATCTTTCACGAAGTGCGTCGCGGCGTACAGTGGATCAACCTGCACCGCGATTGGCCGATCATATACAGGTGAGCAACGTTGTTCTTCTTTACCAGCACCACGGTTCAGTCTCACGCACACGCTCAAATACAGCCGTTGCTCTCCCCAGTCAGTAGGGCGAACCGCCCAGTCCCACGCCGTGAAGTTGTCGTCGG
>JAYTQD010000221.1:0-1614 GCA_043746935.1 Acidobacteriaceae bacterium
TCAATTCATCGAGCAGGCGCCTGGGCCGCGTGGGTCGCCACAACTGCCACAGCCTCCGGTCGCGCGAGGAATTGCCTTCCCCGCCGTGCCCGGCGCGGAAACCGCAAACACGGATAGTTTCGTCGCTAGTTTCTTGCTGGCGCACTTCGGGCACTCGGCCTTCTGCGCGCCATAGACCAGCGCTTCGAATTCGTGCTGGCATTCCTTGCAGGCGTACTCATAAATCGGCATGGCGAGACTCCGGACTCATCTTTGCTCACTTCTATTTAATATGAAGGAGTGGACACCGCGCAAACCTGGCAGCCGACTGAAGCGTTCTCTCCGCGATGGGGCATCGGCAATGGCCATTTTCAGACGATCGCCAGTCATCTGCTGCCGCGTGCCGTTGCGCTCCCGCCTGCCGAAGACCGGTTGATTGAAGTCGCTCCCGGCGTTCGCGTGCGGTGTGAGTGCCACTGGCTGGCCGAACGCAGCGAGGACCGCCGTAACGCGCTAACGGTCATCGCAATCCACGGTTTAGAAGGATCGAGTGATTCGCAATACCTGCGCGGCATCGCCCAGAAGGCACTCGCTCTTGGCATGAACGTGGTACGAATGAACCAGCGCAATTGCGGTGGCACCGAGGCGCTCGCCCCGACTCTCTATCACTCGGGCCTTTCCGGCGATGTAGGCGCGGTCGCACAAGCTCTCATTGCGTCGGAAGGTCTAACCCGGATCGCTCTTGTCGGATATTCCATGGGCGGAAATCTCGTTCTCAAGCTTGCCGGGGAGTGGGGAGGCACGCATCCGCAACTCCAAGCGGTCGCCGCCGTGTGCCCTGCCCTAGATCTCGCGGCCTCGGCGGACGCGCTCCACGAACCTTCCAACCGCCTCTACGAGATGCACTTTGTGCACCGGCTCAAGCAGCGGCTGCAGCGCAAAGCGGCGCTCTTTCCTCAACACTTCAACGTTGCCGCTGCCAACGGCGCATCCAGCGTGCGCAAATTCGACAATCAGGTCACCGCCCCCTTCTCCGGCTTCCGCGACGCCGACGACTATTACGCGCGCGCCGCGGCTGCCAATGTTGTCGACCGCATTGCCGTACCCACGCTCATCGTCCACGCCGCCGATGACCCATTCGTTCGTATCCAATCAGCAACACGAGCCAAGATTCTCACAAACTCCAACATCTGCTATGTCGAAACCGCCCACGGAGGACATTGTGCCTTTCTGGCTTCCCCTAACGGTTACGACGGCTACTGGGCCGAACGCCAGATCGTGAATTTCTTGCGAAGCTCTCTCACGGAGTAGCAAGATAGATGCGGCATTCCAAATCATCCGGCCTATAATGATAGAGTGCCAGTTTAACAACTTGTTCGAGAATCGAAAGGTCCGCGTTACGGAATAATCTTTAGTTCCAGGGAGATTTTATGCGAAGCTGCTTTAGCCTAGTGCTTTTTCTGAGCCTTGCCTCAATCCCGTTAATGGCGCAAGACTACCCGCAAGCGGAAGTCTTCGGCGGCTACCAGTACAGTCACCAGGGCAGCGGAAACTTTGGCGTTAGTGAAAATGGGTGGAACGCGTCCATCACGGGCAACATGAACAAAACGCTAGGTGTGGCAGGCGATTTCAGCG
>JAYTQD010000222.1:0-4368 GCA_043746935.1 Acidobacteriaceae bacterium
TACCACGACGCCGCTTCCTCATGCTACCGGGGCGTACGGACAATTCCCCGGACGGGACTTTAACCCGCTAGATTTACTGCTGTTACTGCGAACGGTCAGACTCGATTAATAAAGCCCCAAAGCTGATGCTTTACAAAAGAGATATTGCAGACTTGCTGTAATGGTCTATGAATTGATTGGTGTCCAATAACTATTTGATTCGATTTAGTAACATTTCTATGAACATTTCCATGTCATCTTCCCAAGTGTGACTCGATCAACCGTTTTACTCTGCGGGTCATAGAAGCCAAATTGGCGGATTTCATGATGGAACCTTACCGCGATCGGAAAAGAAATTGCGGTCAGCAGGCAGAAAACCTCCGAAATCATGACCGCCGCCTTGAAAAGTCTACGGGTGTATATGGAGCCGGATACGAAAGCGGGTGGTGACCGATGAGTCACCTTCCCAGTGGCGCCAGTATTTAAGCACGATCTCTCCGTCACCTATTTTCTTTCCCTGGAAGATGAACGCAACCTCGCCACCGGAACCAATGGTACTGGCCGTATAGCTAGGTTCGGTTGCAAGCGTTTCGATGAATTCCTTATCGTAGCGATCAATCGCCCAGCGGTATCCCGCAGTCGCGTTCTCCGGGAAGTCCACCCGAACCGTTTCGCCCAGACGGATATCCACCGTTCGATCATTATCCGTTTCAGTTAGTAACAGCATCGTTTTGGGTGCCTTTTCGGGGTCTGGGCAGGAAACTGCGCTGGCGGAATGCATGAGGCATGCACCCACCAGCGCAATCACTCAGACAACGGACAGAAAGTCCGTTCTAGCCATTGGCTTCTTCCCGTTGCACGAACCTGATTCAGAGCGTCACGCCATAGCTCTCATTGAAAAATGCAGCATTGATGTATGCTTCGCTGGCGTAGCCGAAACCATGGTCGCCCCAGGTCGTACCCCAACTGTTGCGCACGATAAAGCGCTTGTCCGCAGTGTAGCCAACAATAGCGACAGCATGGCCGCCGCGAACGGTGTTAGGCTGAAAAACATCCAGCTTGCCATGGGTTGCCGTGGCGTTATCCCAGGTCGCATCGACATTCAACGCGACAAGGATTGGGCCGTGGGTGGCGAGCCAGGTACGCCAACTGGCAAAGTTCTTGAGCAGGTTGAAATAAGATGCAATGCGGCGTGTCGCCGCAGTGGCGAAGAAAGTGTTTTCTCCTCCTAAATACATGTAGGTCGCAATGTGGAACGGCAGCAGAACATCGGGGACCGCACCATACTTGCGCAGAATATCCAGTGCGCCTTTGAGGGTGGTGCCGCCTTCCTCAATGAACGTGTTCGGCTTGGGATCCGTGTCGGATTCCTTGGATCCCATCCAGGAAAGGCGAATCGACAGATGATCGGTTTTGGCCAACCTGCCGGCCTGGGTGAAATGATAACGCGCTACACTGTCGGTGGAGCCCCAGCCGACGCACGAACCCGTCGGGCCTTGGTCGCCTATGTCCCACCAGGGCGCGCGTAGATCTACGCTTGCCGGCAGTGTCCGGGTCGGAGCGGCGATGGCATTGGCCGCGAGAGCATGTTCGATACTCCAGTCCCGCTCGATATTGCGTGATGGCACCACATTGCAAATGCGATTTGCTTCTGGCGTTGTGTCTTGTTTCTTAGTCATGATTATTCTCCTTTATAGTGTAGAGCCGGGGATACCCCCGTTTTTGTCACTCTGCTTCAAGTAAGTGTTTTATTGTCTACGAGTTTGCTTGTTCATAATCTCTTCCTCTCGGACCAGAGGGAAGCAGGAACAGACCACAGTTTTCTCAGATAGAAAATCTCTGAAATCATGGCCTGTCCCCTGTTGCGCTAATTCGCCCCCTTACCCCTTACCCTTGCAAAACGCGATGTAGTCGATGATCGGAAGCGGAACGTGGTCTCCGGTCGTCAGCAGCACGTCAACCGACATCTTGAGCAAGTACGCGCACGGCGGCAGCGTATTGAAGCTCCACGCGGGGGCGGGTGGCGAGCCGACCATTGCCGGCGTCGCAGTGCCGTACCAGTTCTCTCCCAAATCCTCGGCCGTGGCCGGATTAAGGTCGAACGCATACGGCCCACCAGGCCCCTCGAGCCACACGCTGACGGCGCCAAGGTTGGAATGCGCGGCCGTGAACTCGACTGTGAAACTTTTCGTGAGCACGGAGCACGGGGCCAAGGCGAGCTCCGCGATCCCAATCGACGCGAGCGCGAGCTCGTTGCTGGCCCCAAACAACCCGCCCGGCCAGTAGGGATGGTGGGAAATGTTGTTGTAGAGAGTATTGTTGATCGCGATGTGGTGGCACGTCCCTGCATCGACACCGTCGCCGCTGGCACCCTGGTTACGCATCCTCATGCGGACGCCGTAGTGCACGTCGGTCTGCAACGGCGCGTTGGCCGAGGCACCGGCAATGACGCCTGTCTCGTCGATCGAGAGCACGTGCGCCAGCGTCGTGGAATCGAACACGATCAGATCGCCCCCCGGCACGAACGTCCACGCGGGCCCTGCAGGCACCATCGGCGGAACCGGGTGCATCGGCGGAACCTGAATCCACCCGTCGGCGCTCGGCGTGATGTTGAAGACACCAGCCCCCGGCCCGTTTACGTTGACCGGGATGACCTCCAGGATGAATCCGACCCAGCGGATGAACGATCCAATGTTCGTCGCCTGGATCTGCGCCCCCGTTACCGGCACCCACGACGTGGGCAGGATCGGCCCGCCGCCGGCGAGCGTAACCCCGTCGTCCGACGTGTTGACGGTCTCGAACATGTACTCGATCAGCGGCGCGCCTTCCACGAGCGAGAGCCCGCCGTTGAGGCGCAGGCTGTTGTAGAATGCACGGTTGTCGGCGACCGTGAGCCCGCTTCCCGGCGCGATGCTGTGCACATCGGTGTTGTAGTAAAGGCCGCCGATCTTGGTGAAGACGGCAATCGTCCTCGGCGGGCAGACGCATAGGCAGAAACGACGGCAGTTTATGCGGCACAGCCAGTGGCACAGCTGATGACAGAACAATCTTAGCTCAAGTTTATTCACCAGCTCACTATAAACTTCGGCATTTTCAGTCTCGATTGCATCGACCAGCTTTGCGACCAAATCAGGTTGTGCTGTGAGCCCAACTACCGCCTTGGCGAAGGCGTACATCTCGGAAAGCTCATGCTCGATCGGCACAGGGGCGTACGGACGGCACAGCAGTATGCAAACACGCACGCAACGCCAGCTGCAAATCCAGTGGCATATCCAGTGACAGATACCCTGATATTCTGCGCGTTCTAGCGCGGAGCGCACCATGTTGCAGTCACGCGCCAGCACACCTTTTTCCACCATGGCGAGTGCATTTTCATCTTCGAGCAAACGGGCGACAGCCGAGCTGCTCTGCAGCAGCGCTTGTATAAGATGCGCACAGCCGATGAGATAAAGGGGCTTAACCGGCGCGCAGAGTATTTCGCAGATCAGCCGGCAGCGCACCGAGCAAATCCAATGACAAATGTAGTGGCAATACTTCTGCATCTCCAATTTCTCGACGATGGCCCTGAATGCATTTTCATCGCGCTCGATCACAGCACTTGCCAAGCCACCGAGGATCTCCCGGTTTGACGATATCTTGGCTGTCAGTTCAGCGAACTCACGCAAGTTAAGTTGCAACGGCTCCTTCGGTGGTGGCCCGCACAACTCGAAGCAAACGAGCACGCACTCCTTGGAACAGAGCCATTTAGTTATGAGATGGCAGCGATCAAGCATGTCAAAGCGGGTCAGCAGTTCACGAAATTCCTCATAGTCCTGCGCCCGATACGACTCAACCAGCAGCCTGAAAGTGCTCTCATCGTCAGCGAATTTCCCCAGCACCTCTGCGCTCTGGATTACGTCTTGTGTCAGGTCTTGATTTAGAAGTTGGTCCATTTTTATTCCCCTTGTCGAAATTTATAAAAAATCATAGCTAGGCGATACTGCCTACGATGACTGTGTTTACAGGTACGGTGCCTTACGGGGACAAATGTACTCCTCTATTCCTGCATATTCTGTGCGGTACCACACATATCAACTCAGCGCCCCACAGAAAATAAGAAAATAAATGGCAGGAATAAGGTCAGGCTCGATTTAATATTCAAGTTAAATCGAGCCTGGAAGATTTTAAAACTGGCGGCTGATGCCGCCATGGGATTGTTTACTCGCTTGACGCGGATCGGCTAATGGGTGACCCCATTTATTCTGGTGACTCGTCTGAAGTTTCGGCACCGGATTGATCTATACTCCCCCATCTACCCACAAAAGTGTTGTTGATGAAATCCATCCCCTTTTTATCTTTACAGCTTGTTGCCGTCGGCATTGCCTTGGTTGCGTGCCAAACCACCGCCCC
>JAYTQD010000223.1:0-1606 GCA_043746935.1 Acidobacteriaceae bacterium
TACACCACGCCACCCACGTTTCGCGAGCACGCGTTGCACAACGGCTTCCCGCAGGTTCGGCAGTACGCTACCGCGGCTGCATCGCTATGATTTGCGCAATTCATGCTTCTCTCCTGGCGGCGTTGATCCAAAGATCCGAATCCCCGTCCGCATTTCCTGTTGCTTCAGCCTGCGCCATCACCGGCTGCGTATCGTCTTGGGCATAGTTCTGGTCTTGATTGCGGTCGTCACCGTTTCCGCCCTGCCCTTTACTCGGGCGGCCGCTAGTTTTGTCGTTGTCTTTCTCCTTGCGCCGCTCTTTTTTCTGCTCGCGCTGAATCGGCTCGCCCTCGGCTGGCGTCGTCGCCCGCTTGATGTCCTGCAACCGCGACTCAATCTCATACACAAACCGCATATTGGTGTAGTACTTCACCACGCGCGCCTGGGTGGAGTAGTAGCCTCGCTTGACCGCGCTGGGTCGCAAATCCAGCTTGGCCAGATCGTTCACCTTGATTCCGGCCACGCTCATCACCAGTGATACCGAGAAGAACGCCATGGCCACCGACATCCCAAAGCGCGGCTGCCGCACTGTGGCCCAGGTTCCCGCCAGCGCCGGCTGCATCCAGCCGAAGGCTTGTCGCCAGAGGGAGGACTTGAGTTCGGTCGCCGATTCCACGTAGCGCTCTCCCACGCCGCTCGTCCGCGCCAGGATGTTGTGCACTAGGTTCTTGGGCGGCTCCACTTCGGCCAATGATCGCATCCACTGCTGCCCAGCCTGCGCATCCGCGAATAGCGGCCCACAACTGGCGCAGCCCGAGGCGTGCGTCTGGAAACGGGTCAGCGTTCCCGCCACCAGCTTCCCGTCCATGGCCTCAAAGAGCAAGGTCTCAAACTCGATGCAATGCATTCCGCTCTGAATTTGGTCTGCCATCAGATCACCTGCTTATATGTACGTGAAAGCAAACGCGCTAGTTCCGCGCGTCCGCGGTTTATTCTTGATTTCACGGTGCCCTCGGGTACTTTGAGGGCAGTCGCGATCTCACGATAGTCCATGTCTTGTAAATCCCTTAGAATCAATGCTTCCCGCAGCTCTGGGGAGAGTTTTTGCAGCCCCTGGTGCACCATTTCCGCGACCTGCCGCTTCCTTTGCACGTCGTCGGGGAGCGGGCCACCGTCTTCCAATTGGTCGGCCAAGGTCAGGCTGTCCTCGTCTGGAGATATGCCCGCATCCATGGAATCAGTCACCCGATCCTGCTTGGTTTTACGGAAATGGTCGACCAGCAGGTTGCGCGTGATGGTCGTAACCCACGTCATGAATGCCCCGCGCTCCATGTCGTAGGTGGAGAGCGTCTTATACATCTTGATGAAGACTTCCTGGGTGAGATCGTCAGCGTGCTCGCCCGAACCGGAAAAACGGTAGCAGATGTTGTAAATCCGCCGGTTATAGCGATGCACAAGATCCTCCCAGGCGAGGGAGTCTCCGCCTACGGCGCGCCGAACAATCAAATTGACGACCTGCGCGTCTTCCAACCCTAACGCTCCCTGGAAAATGTAGGGAAAGCCTACAACCTCAACAGCACACCGGAGATACGTGTGTGTGCGAATGAAAGTTCCTCGCACTCCGGAA
>JAYTQD010000224.1:0-11540 GCA_043746935.1 Acidobacteriaceae bacterium
GGGCAATGCTGTGGTGCGAGATTTGCTGCTGACGGGACGCAGCTTCAACGCCACAAAAGCCCAGCAAATTGGATTGGTCAGCCAGTTGGTGGCGGAAGGAGAAGCTTTGCGAGCCGCCCGCGCGACGGCGGCGCAAATCGGGAAGTTCGACCGCAACACCTCCGCGGCGGCAAAAAAATTCATTAAACCATTGCCACTCGAAGAGTTACGCCGCGAAATTGAAATTTTCTGCGATCTATTCACGCAGCCAGCCGTAGAAGCCGGTCTGCGTAAATTTGTCGAGAGCAAAGACGCATTGCCGTATTTGCCATAAGCTCGGGAGTGAACATGCCAACAATGGATCAGACGCTTGACGAAGTTCTTACCTTGGCGGCGGCACGCTTCAAGGTGCCACGCGAAAAGCTGAGCCCGGACGACGATTTCTTTCAGAATCTAGGCATCGACAGCCTCCAGGCATTGGATTTGCTGACCCGTCTTGAGAACCATTTCCACGTGGAATTGCCGGACTACGAGATGCAAGGTGTATCCGATTTTCGTACTCTGGCTAGCAAAATTCAGGCCCGCCTATGAGCCGGTTTCGACGCGCCCCGCGTCCAACTGGTAATGGGACAGATTTCGGTTTTCTCTGTGGCTCTGTGTTGAAATAGAGATTGGATGCTGGATCTAACGAAATACCAGTGCCTCGGCGAAGCTTTGCGTGATGCGCTCGACCGCTGGCCCAATGAAGTTTGCCTGATCGAGTCGGATCGCGACAGCGAACGCACGCGTCTTACCTACTCCGACTTCAAAGAAACGGCGCTCCCCTTGGCGCGCGCTTTGCAGGATGCGGGTTTCCGTCCGGGCGACCGCGCCGCCATTATCATGACCAATCAGTCGAAGTGGCTGATTTCCGCCTACGCGGTGATGGTTTGTGGCGGCGTTCTAGTGCCTCTCGACTACAAGCTGTCTGCGGCGGAGCATTTGGCCTTGCTAACGCACTCGCAAGCCAAGGTGCTATTCACGGAGTTTCACCTCTGGCGCGCCATTACGCAGGCATCGGCGTTTGAGAGCTTAGCGACGGAGACCGTGCTGGTGACGGAGGCTCCGGGCAGTGCTGGGTTGGTCAAGGCTTTTCGCTGGGAAGACTTTCGCCGCAAGGGCGCGCCTGAGTTCATGCCGCGCCGGCGCGACGACTGGGCTTCCATTGTCTATTCTTCCGGAACAGGCGGGCAGCCCAAGGGGTGCGTCCTCACGCACGAAAATTATCTGGAGCAATGTACCGCGCTGACCAAGATGTATCCGTTTTGGCCAGGCGTGCGCTATCTCAGCATTTTGCCGACCAACCATGCCGTGGATTTCATGGTTGGATTCCTGGGGCCGTTTGTTTGCGGCGCTACCGTGGTGCACCTTCGAACTCTGCGCCCCGAGTTTGTTCGTGATGCTTTCGTACGCTACCGCATTACATATCTCAGTCTGGTTCCCATGGTGCTGAAGAATCTGGAGCGGGGGTTGCGGTCAAAGTTTGATGAACTGCCTCGTTCGAGACGCTGGATTCTTGATCGGCTGATCGCATTGAATCGCTTGCTGACGCGGCGCAGGCCGCATGTGGGCATGAGCCGCTTGCTGCTGCCGCAGATTCATCGTGCTTTTGGAGGAAGTCTACGAGCCATGTTTGTGGGCGGCGCGTTCATGGAGCCTTCCACACTGCAATTCTTTTACGATCTCGGCGTACCAGTTTCGAACGGTTACGGCCTTACAGAAGCCAGTACGGTTCTGACGTTGAACGATTGCAAGCCGTTTCGCGCCGACACAGTGGGCAAGCCTTTAGCGGGAGTGGAACTGCGTATTCTGAACCCCGACAGTGACAACATCGGAGAAGTGGCGGCGCGCAGCAAAACGATCATGTCCCATTATCTAAACGCGCCCGAGCTAACGGCGGAAACGATAGTCGATGGCTGGCTGCTGACAGGGGATTTGGGCCGCTTCGAGACTTCCGGGCATCTACAGCTTTTTGGCCGCAAAAAGAACATGATCGTCACCGAGGGCGGCAAGAATATCTATCCGGAAGATGTTGAAAATACCTTCGACGGATTGGCCGTGAAGGAATATTGTATTTTTGCAACGAACTTTATTTGGCCGAAGAACGCGCTGGGTCGCGAAGACCTAGTGATAGCCATTCGCTTGGAGGCAGGGCAGGAATTTACCAGCGAGCTTCAGGACGACATAGCAATTCGCAACCGGCGGCTTCCTGATTTCAAACGTCTCGGTGGCTACTTTGTCGTGAACAAAGATTTCCCCCGCACTGCCTCCATGAAGATCAAGCGCATCCAACTGGCCGATGAGATCGGCAAATTAGTCGACCGGTCCGCCGTGGTGGCGCTGTGAAGGAAAACTATCTCGCCGTAGTCAATCCAGCGGCTGGAGGTGGACGTTGTGGCCGGATGGTGGGCGAGGCGCTAGCGCGAGTGCGTGCCGCCGGTATCGCCGTGGATGTAGACGAAACAAAAGCGGAAGGCCACGCCACCGAACTTGTTCGCGACGCCTATGCTCGCGGATACCGCAAATTCATTGCAGTCGGCGGTGATGGTACTGCCTTTGAGATCATGAATGGCCTCTTTCCCGAGGCGGCGAGCGGAGACCCGCCGTTGCTGGCTTTCCTGCCCCTAGGCACCGGCAATTCTTTTTTAAGGGATTTCACTACCAACGCGGCAGCCCACGCAGTCGAAGCCCTGATTGCCGGAAAATCGCGTCCGTGCGATGTGTTCCGTTTAAAGCACAAAAGTGGCGAATATTATTTCCTCAATCTTTTCAACGTAGGATTCGCCGCGGATGTCGCCATGCTCCGCCACCGCCGCTTCCGTCGCTTTGGAGAACTCGGATACTTGTTTGCTCTTTTCGTGACGCTGGCGCGGCTCAACCGCCGGGCATTTCCTTTGAGTGTAGACGGAAGCTCAGACGTGGATCGCCGTCGCAGCCTCTTTCTGACCTTTAACAACAGTAAGTATACCGGCGGCAAGATGATGATCGCGCCCCAAGCTGAAACCGCCGACGGCCTCATTGAATATGTTCGCTGGGGACCGATTGGAAGATTGGGGCTAATCTGGAATCTGCCCGGACTCTACAGTGGTTCGCACATTCGCCATCGTCTGGCCGAGCGGGCGGGTGTGCGGCGCGTGGAGTTCTTCCTCGATGCCCCTGTTGATGTGGCACTCGATGGAGAGGTAGCCACGCTCCACTGCGAGGCCATTGACGTACTGCCGAATGCCCTTCGTGTCGTAATATAAAAATTGGGGGTTGAATCAAGCATATGGGTAAGAAAGATTCAGTGGCGCCATCTGGAAATAGTGCTTTACAGGCTGCCGCACGCAAATTTGTAGTGATCGTACTGATCGCGGGGGTCTTCGCTGGGGTGTGGTATTTAGGCAAGCTGCGCGGACGGCAAAAAATGGACCGCTTCGCGCAATGCCTCACGGACAAAGGTGCGGTCATGTACGGACTGTTCTGGTGTCCGCATTGCGAGGAACAAAAAGAATTGTTTGGTGCGTCGTTCCGAAATGTTCAGTATGTGGAGTGCGGCACGCCGGATCACAAAGAACAACCACTGTGCTCCGAGAAGGGGCTCAAAGACTTCCCGACGTGGCAGTTTGCTGATGGGGAACGTCTTGCGGGAGGGTTATCCTTGCAGGAGTTAGCGGCAAAAACTGGGTGTTCGGCACAGTGATTGTAGCCCGCTATTTTCTTTCTATCGCGCTCTGTGCGGGAGTGGGAGCGATAGCATCTGGGTTGGCTTTACGACACCACTACCATCGTGACGCGTCTTCTTTTTGCAACATCAATGCCACGTTCGACTGCGATGTTGTGAACCGGAGTTCCTACTCGGAAGTTGCTGGAATTCCGGTGGCTCTGGTTGGATTGCTCGCGTATCTCTTCATGCTGGGCTTGGCGTTATTTCAGAGAAAGAAGGCAGAGACTCCCGCTCTTCTGCTCCTTTTTGGTATGGCCGGACTGGTGTTTTCCTTGTACCTCACTTACGTGGAAGGCGTGGTTCTGCGGACTTGGTGCATCCTTTGCTTGACGTCGCTGTTGTCCATTGGCTTGATTACGGCATTTTCGGCTCTAAGGGTTCGCCACGATCAGAAAGGGACACGCCTCTAGTTACTTCGTTTTCTGTTTTTTCTCATGCCCGATTCCAATTCATCATCATCTCGCGGAGCTGCTGTCGGAGAGTCCGCGCCATCCCCCGAAATGGGCGAGCTACGCTTTCACACCCACACGAGTCGCGTCTTCGGTAATACACGTCAACTGCGTGTCTGGCTGCCGCCGGGATACAGCGCTTCCCAGAACGAAGGCCGCCGCTACCCAGTCTTTTACCTGAACGACGGCCAAAATCTGTTTGAACCAGCCACTTCCTTTGCGGGAGTCGATTGGCACGTCGGCGAAACCCTGACCCGGTTGATTGGTGAATCGATTGTGGCGCCCATGATCGTTGTGGGGATCGACAACGCCACGGTGGAACGCATCAGAGAATTCCTCCCATACAAGTCGCTCCATCCGCCCGTTCCCAAGCCCTTGGGCAGGCACTATCCAGATTTTCTGCTTCGTGAAATCATGCCGTTCATCGAGCGGACCTACCGGATTGCCCGCGGGGTAAAGAACACGGGACTGGGCGGATCGTCGCTGGGCGCATTGATCGCGCTGCACATGGTAATTGCCCGTCCAGGTGTATTCGGGAGACTCCTTCTGGAAAGTCCTTCGTTATTTGTGTCGAACCGGCAACTGCTCAAGGACAGCCGCATGGTCACGACCTGGCCCCAGCGGATCTTTCTTGGGGTGGGGACGTGCGAGTCGGGTCAACCTGAACGTGACCAGCGCATTGTGGATGACGTACGCGCACTGGCCCACACTCTGCATCTTGCGGGATTACGGGAAAAGCGCCTCCGCGTTACCATTCAGGAGGGAGCTACTCACTGCGAAGGCGCGTGGGCTGATCGTTTTCCCGAGGCTGCGTCCTTTTTATTTTCCTAATAAAAAGCAAGAAGGGCAGCTCCTCCCCAGGCGCTGCCCACTTGGTGTCGTTCCGCCAGCCAGAGCCTAGTTCCAGCTAGGATTACCTTTCTTGTCACGGAACGTCACAGTCTCGTTTCCGTGCTTGACCTGGCGGGCCAGAATAGCGTCTTTTTCTTGGAAGATCAGTGTGTTGCCGAGAACCTCAACCTTTTCACCAGGCGTGAAAACCATATCGAAGGTCTTGGCGAATTTCGTCGGCGCAAGGTGTACTTCATAAACTTTGCCGTCGATGGCTTCCATCATGAAATGGGCGCCTAAGGTGCCGGTCACCGGGCATTCCCGGTCGTGGACCGACAGAACCTTTCCCTTGATCACTGTTTCCGTCGCCATGTCGTACTTCGGAGAAGCAGTGGGGGTAGTCTGGGACGCTGCACTGGCAGGCACCAGAAGAACTAGAGCTGCGATTGCGACTGTGGTTAGTAGGACTTTCATGATCGATCCCTCCTTCAGGTCCCGATCCTTCGTTTCTTGCAAGTACAGTTTCGCTCCCTGGGTATGGGGCGGCAGTGACGCAGGTCACATGGAACAGTGAAATTACGCTAGTATCGTGACCGCATGATGTTTACAACCTAAATCGGGCAAGACCCACGTAGCAAGAATCATGCGGTCACGGCTCTAGGGCGAGGTCGAAGGGGAATAGGGGACGAGCGTGAGCGGTTTTTTGTCGGGAAAGAAGCTCCAAACGCGGCGATCACGAAAATAGGCAATCAGTTTGCGATTCTCAGCATCGCCCATATCGCGCGCCCATATTACGGAAGAAGCGTCGATATTCGCTCGGTTGTAAACCCATTCCTGATTTACATCGTGATCCGATGCATAAGAAACGAAGATGAGGTGTTGGCCAACAGACTTTTCCAGACTGTTCAGAATAGCCGCGCGTTCTAGGTTCCCGCGCGGCCAAGGCTGCTCGACTGGAGTGTGCGACGCGGCCGCAGCTACGCGCAGGACGATCATGGCCGCCAATACAACGGGAATTCCCCGCACCAAGAGGGCGCCCAAGTGGTCGGTTCGACGACGCCAAACTTGCAGATAGCGCGCGCCCTGCACCACAAATAAGAAAAGCAAGCTCGTGGCAGGCGCTGCATAGTGCGGCATGGTCCAGGTCTGTAGGAGCAGTCCGAGGAGGAAGATTCCCGCAAGTATCAGTGGAAACTTCATGCGAGAGTTGCGCCAGACTGATCGTCGAGCCAATACGAAGGCCACACAGGGAATTGTCAGTGCGCTCGAAAGGTAAAAAAGCCAGAAGTCATCCACCTTGTGCAGCAGACTCCGCAAGAACCCTGGGACAGTTCGTTCCTTCAGGAAATCCTTGAGCTCGAGTTCCGTATAAAAGCGCTGCATCACCGCATTGTGGTAAACAGGCGCAGGTCTTGGAGGCAGTACCAGGAAATACGGAGCTTGCGCGTAGGTTTCCCGGTTGACCTGATAGGCCATGCGCACGGGGCTGCTCGTGACACGCCAGTTGTAGTAAGCCATGGCCGACCCAACAACAATGAGGATGGCAGTGATCGGAAGCACGACTCGCAGCCATTTGTTAGATTGAGTCGGCTCCGTTTTGGAAAACAGCCAAGCGAGCAGTGCCACGGCAACCGGCAAGCTCAGCACGAATCCTTCGTAAGGCCGGCTGTTGGCCAGGATGGCCAGCCCTCCAGCCATGAGAACAGCGTGCCGGAAACGCGCGTAGTTCCTCAGGCGAGGCCATGCGCCCAGCACGAGCGCTCCGCCTAGCGCAGGCAAGGATCCGATCATGTAGGTGTTCATCCAATAGCTGAGGATGCCGAGCCGCAACGCGACCACCACGCCGCCATACAGCGCCCATCGTCGTGGGACCCAGCCTTGGAGCATCCAGCAAACGGCTCCGCACATGAGTCCCGTGACGAACCATTGGCCGCACCACGGCTGTCCAAATAGCCGTCCGGCGGCGAGCACGAGACCCTGCGCGGGCGGATACATAGACATGTAGGTCGGATGGTGGATGATGTGGAAACTCTCAAAGAAGACCCAGAGGGGATGCGTGGGATTGGTAACGCGACCAGAAAAGAACGTATCCGCCGCGAGCAGAAAACTGAATTCATCCGGGAAACGCGGTTCTGGAATCCCAAGGATGGGGATGAGGGCGACACGTGTTAGCAGGGGCAAGAGTGTCACTGCCAAGACGGCCAGTTTGGGATGCCGCGCGATGTATGCGAACCATAACCCCGCACTGGAGGTCTGGCTCGCGCGCCATCGCGTTGGCGCCAAAAACCATATCTGTACGACTCCCGCCAGAATGAGTAATGCCTCCACAGCGGGCAAGAAGTGGAGCGAGAGTCTTAGGGAAATCTCTGGCATGGCTGAAGCAGATGAAAAGCAAGACTATCAGTTCCGGGCACAAGAAAGCCCTGCCATCCGCAACGCGGTCACGGCAGGGCTAGTAGGGAAGACTACTTGGCGGGCTTATCTAAAACGCCCTCCGCCACGGACAGCAGATCCTGATCCACCCGGCGGTTGGAAGCCACGGCCTCCGCCAGCGAAATGGATGTAATCTTGTTGCCCTTGAGGGATACCATCTGCCCGAACTTGCCTTCGTGTACCAGGTCAATCGCGCCCAGGCCGTATCGAGTGCCCAGGACGCGGTCGAAGGCACTGGGCGTTCCGCCTCGTTGCACGTGGCCGAGAACCGCCGCGCGCGTTTCATATCCAGTTCGTTTTTCAATCTCGGATGCCAGAAAATTGCCGATGCCACCGAGACGAGCGTGGCCGAACTCATCGACACCACCAGCCGCCAAGACATTGGACTCGTCGGCCGCGTCCACAGCCACCTTTGCGCCCTCTGCAACTACCACGATGCTATAAAGCCGCCCGCGTTCATGCTGCTGGCGGATGGTGCTGGTGACAGCATCAAGATTGATAGGACGTTCCGGGATAAGAATTACATCAGCGCCACCGGCAATGCCGGCATACATGGCGATCCAGCCCGCGTCGCGACCCATGACTTCCACTACGATCACGCGATTGTGAGACTCGGCTGTCGTGTGCAAGCGGTCAATGGCTTCGGTGGCGATGCCCACGGCCGTATCGAATCCAAAGGTGAAATCCGTGCCCGCCAAATCATTGTCAATGGTTTTAGGGCAGCCCACGACTTTTACGCCGGCATCGTTGAGCTTCTTCGCCACACCCAGAGTGTCATCGCCGCCGATGGCAATCAACGCGTCCAGACCCTGAGCCTTCAAGGTTGCCTGAATGCGCGCTAGCCCGTCCGGCTGCTTGGTGGCATTGGTGCGCGAGGTGCGTAGCATGGTTCCACCAATGGGGAGAATTTTCTCTACGGCCGCCAAATCCAGCGTCACTGTCTTGTTGTCCAGCACGCCGCGCCAGCCTTCCAGGAATCCGACGAACTGGTCGCCGTAGTAGTTCGTGCCTTTGCGCACAACGGCGCGAATCACCGCATTCAGTCCAGGGCAATCTCCGCCGCCCGTAAGTAGGCCGATTTTCATTTCTGTTCTCCTTCAATGGTTCTACGACGTAAGCTCTTGGGATTACGTGGTGTTTGAGTCTGATCTCAATCGGAACCCTGCCACGCTATACGTGTAGTCGTGCCGAATCTCAGCTAAGTAGATTATCATTGCCCGACCATTTTCATGAGTGTGCAGAAAGTCCATAGTTGATTGGGTTCCGAGGCTCGATGTCCCAAATTGTTCGATTTTTCGTTTGGTTTGCCGTAGCCGCGAGCGGAGCTTTTTCCATCGCGGTCATTGCTCTACGCCGTGGCGAGTCCATCAGTGCCATGTGGCTGGTGGTGGCCGCCGGCTGCTGCTATGCGCTGGGCTACCGTTTCTACAGCAAGTTTCTGGCAACGAAGGTTCTGATGCTGGACCCTTTGCGAGCCACCCCGGCAGAACGCCTGGAGAATGGCCGCGATTTTGTTCGCACCAACAAATGGGTCGTCTTTGGCCATCACTTTGCCGCCATCGCGGGGCCGGGGCCGCTGGTTGGTCCGGTTCTCGCGGCGCAATTTGGGTATCTTCCGGGAACGCTCTGGATTTTGGCGGGGGCGGTTTTTGGCGGTTGCGTACAGGATTTCGTGATCCTGCTGTTTTCCGTGCGCCGCGACGGCAAATCACTGACGGAAATGGCGCGCGAGGAAATCGGCAAAGTCGGCGGAGTCATTGCGTACATTTCCATTCTCGGCATCATAGTGATCTTGCTGGGCGTCGCCGCGCTCATCGTCGTCAATGCGTTGAAGGGAAGTCCCTGGGGCGCGTTCACCATTGCGATGACCATTCCCATCGCCCTACTGATGGGTCTGTATCTTCGTCGCATCCGTCCCGGCAAAGTTTTGGAAACATCCATTCTTGGCTTTGTGCTCGTGATGTTGTCGATTCTCGGGGGCCAATGGGTTTCGCAGAATCCAACTTGGGGAAGCTGGTTTACCTTTTCCGCACCGACGCTGGCCATTGTGATCATCCTCTACGGGTTTGCCGCGTCGGCGCTCCCCGTGTGGTTGCTGCTCGCACCGCGCGACTATCTCAGCACCTTCGTTAAACTCGGCGTGATCTCGCTTCTAGCCGCTGGGATACTGCTGGTGCGCCCACAGCTTCACATGCCAGCGCTCACGCGCTTCATCGACGGCTCTGGGCCAGTGTTTGTCGGCAACATCTTTCCTTTCGCGTTTCTCACCATTGCCTGCGGGGCCATCAGCGGATTTCATTCCCTAATATCGAGCGGTACCACGCCCAAGATGATTGCGCGCGAGACGGAAACCCGCATGGTTGGGTACGGTGCCATGATGGCGGAATCCCTGGTTGCGATCATGGCGATGATTGCTGCATGTACGATGCAGCCCGGAGTCTATTTCGCGATTAACAGCCCTGCTGGGGTAGTGGGCGCAGCTCCCGAAGCCGCTGCGACCACGATCTCAAACTGGGGATTTCCCGTAGCCGCCTCCGACATGGCGGCGCTTGCACACTCTGTTGGGGAGCAGACGCTCTACAACCGCACCGGAGGCGCGCCGGCGTTCGCCGTCGGCATGGCGCAGATCTTTTCCCGAAGCCTGGGCGGAGATGCTGTTCTGGCCATCTGGTACCACTTCGCCATCATGTTTGAGGCCTTGTTCATCCTCACTGTGTTGGATGCCGGAACCCGCGTGGGCCGGTTCATGGTGCAAGACGCTCTCCGTCACTGGTGGAAGCCGCTCGGACGCATCAGCTGGTACCCAAGTATTTTGGCGACCAGCGCGATCATTGTTGGCGCGTGGGGATATTTCTTGTGGCAGGGGGTAAAAGATCCGCTCGGCGGAATCAATTCGCTCTGGCCGTTGTTTGGGATTGCGAATCAATTGCTGGCTACGGTAGCGATGTGCGTGGCGACAACCATTCTTATCAAGATGGGGCGTGCCCGCTATACGCTGGTAACACTAGCGCCGCTTTGTGTGCTGGTGGGCGTAACGTTTAGCGCCTCCTACCACAAGATATTCAATGCCAATCCGCGCATTGGTTTCTTAGCGCATGCCCGATTGTTGGCGGGGCAAATGGCGAGTTCGCCGAAGCCGGGAGATTTGGCGCGATTTATCTTCAACGACCGCCTGGATGCGTTGGTTGCGGGCCTGCTGGTTTGCCTGGTGTCGGTGATTCTCCTGGAATCCGTATTGGAGTGGTGGCGCGTGCTTTCGGGACAGAAGGAAGCGCGAGTGAAAGAAAGTCCGTTCGTCGCCAGCCGTTTCGCGGAGAAGGAAGCATGAGCATTCGTATCTGGAAATTCCTGAAAATCGTGCTTGATGTTTTGCGGGAGATTTTCGACGAATCAGCTTACGCGCGTTTTTTGGCGAGGCACAAGCTGCTTTCCTCAGCTGAGGCTTATGCTGAATTCCTTCGCGAAGCTGAGAGTGCAGCCGCGCGCCGTCCGCGTTGTTGCTAGTACCGTGACCGAGTGATGTTTACAGCCTGAATCGGGCAATACCCACGTAGGGGCAGGCGCCCTCGCCTGCCCAGTAGCAAGAATCATGCGGTCGCGGTACTATGCTGCAATGCGCGTTTCTAATTGAAAAAATACGGAGTCTCATTTCTTCGGATCGCCCACGAACTCGTAGCCAATGCCCCGGACGGTCAGAAGATGTCGGGGGTTCGCAGGATCGGGCTCGATGTAACGCCGCAGCCTGACGATGAAGTTGTCGATCGCTCGCGTGTCGGTGTCTTCATGTAGATTCCAAACTTTTTCCAGAATCGCCTTGCGAGAAACAGGATGCCCGATATTGGTGATCAGGAAGCGCAGCAGATCGGCTTCCATCAAAGTGAGCTGAAAGCTCTTCCCGCCAACGTGCAAGCGCAGGTGTTCGAAATCCACCAGCTTGTCTCCAAAACTGAAGGTGGTGGAAGTGTCGGCTGGATCCGAAGGCGTGGGTCGTGCAGGCCGCTCAGAACCCTGCTGCCATTTCTTGCGCCGCAACAGGCTTTCAATCCGCGCAATCAGAATGTCGAGGTTAAACGGTTTCGGAAGATAGTCGTCAGCTCCAGCCT
>JAYTQD010000225.1:0-4354 GCA_043746935.1 Acidobacteriaceae bacterium
TCGGAAGAATACAAACATCACTTGATGACGTACGGTTCTCCCGACAAGTTCGGCTACAAGGACTTCATACCGCTGTTCAAAGCCGAGCACTTTGATCCCGGAGCCTGGGCACGGCTTTTCAAGGAAGCGGGTGCGAAATATGTGGTGCCCGTGTTTGAGCATCACGATGGTTTTGCTATGTACGACTGCGGCCTTTCGGATTGGACCGCCGCGAAGATGGGGCCGCATCGTGATCTAGTGGGGGATCTGGCAAAGGCAGTTCGGGCGGAAGGATTGCGTTTGGGAGCGTCGTCCCACCGGGTGGAGCACAATTTCTTCCTTGGCGTCGGGAGAGATATCACTTCGGATATCAATGACCCAAAATATGCCGCCTTCTACGGGCCGGCCCACACTCGAATCGAGAATCTGAACGGCACTCCTCTCGCGAACGACTTTACTTTCGTGTCCGAAGCTTGGACCCACGACTGGCTGGCCCGCAGCGCCGAGATTGTCCAGAAATATCATCCCGATGTTATGTATTTCGACTGGTGGATCGGGCAGGCCTCGGTGCGGGAGGATCTCACCCGCTTCGCCGCCTACTACTACAACAGCTCGCTGCAATACGGCGATCATGTCGGCGTCATTGACTACAAAGACTTTGCCATGCCGGAGCACGCAGCTGTTCTCGATATGGAGCGAGGCCAGCTCTCCGCGATTCGCCCGCTCTATTGGCAAACCGATACCTCAATCAGCAATGGATCGTGGGGCTATGTGGAGCACGATACCTTCAAATCGCCCGAATTCATCGTGCGTCAGCTCATCGACATCGTGAGCAAGAACGGTAATCTGCTCTTGAATATCGGCCCACGTTCCGACGGCACCATCCCGGACGAGGTGCAACAGGTGTTGCTGGATGTGGGGGGCTGGCTGAAGATCAACGGCGAGGCGATCTATGGCACGCGGGCATGGAAGGTGTATGGCGAAGGGCCTACCCAAGTGGCGGCGGGATCTTTTCATGACACGGAGACGAAGCCTTACACTTCCGAGGACTTCCGCTTCACGCGCAAGGGCAATGTGATTTACGCGATGGAGCTGGGATGGCCGGCGATGCCCAGTGCGGTGATTCACTCACTTGCGACTGCGAGCGATGCGAAGGTCGAGTCAGTGACTTTACTGGGTAGCGGCGCCAGTATCCCATTCCAGCAACAACCGGATGGCTTGCACCTGCAACTCCCGGAGCGCCCCAAGGGGAACTATGCGTATACGTTTCGGATTGTCGTCGCTAGTTCTGCGCCGGCACCTTCCAAATAAAAAACTAGTGCGGGACTACAACCCGATGCCGGACGCCCTATGAATTAAGGTTTGCGGTTCCAATGGGATGGAGTCTCGATGTAGGAAGCGTCCAGTTTCGATACCGAAGGGCAACCAAGGAGCCTAAGCGTGCGCTCGATGTCGTCTCGCAGGATTTCGAGGGCGCGAGCAACCCCCGCTTGACCCGCCGCTGCGAGGCCATAGGCGTAGGCTCTCCCGATGAGGACCGCGCGTGCTCCAATGCAAAGTGCTTTCACAACATCCGCTCCCCGTCGAATGCCGCCGTCCATAAGGACTTCTAGTTGGCCATTCACCGCTGCGACTATTTCCGGCAACGCCCGCAAAGTTGGGGCAACTCCGTCCAACTGGCGACCGCCGTGATTCGACACCACAATGGCAGACGCGCCTTCCTGGATCGCCCGCTTCGCGTCATCGGCAATGAGGACACCCTTAACGATGATCGGGCCCGGCCAAGACTGCCGAATCCAGCGCAAGTCTTCCCAGGTCACAACAGCGGATGCCAGCGCCGCACTCACGTCCAGGAGCGGCATAGGTCCCTTACCCGGAATTACGATATTTTCTAGATCAGGAACTCCGCCATCTAGAAGAAACGACGCCAGCCATCGCGGATGGGTCAACATCTGGTGCAAGTAGGGCAATTTGGCAAAAAGCGAGCCGCCCAAGAGCTCCTTCATACCGTTGCGGGGATCACGTTCCCGCATGCCGGCAACAGGAGTATCGATAGTGACGACGAGGGCGGAGAAGCCCGCATTGCGAGCCCGCTCGATGGCTCCTTCCGCTACCGCACGTCCACCGACAAGGTAGAGCTGGTACCAGACAGGCCCTGTGGACGCGGCTTTGACATTCTCGAGCCGATGTCCGGAAATGGTGGACAACGTGTACCCAGTACCCGCGGAACCCGCCGCCGCCGCCGCTCCTATTTCTCCGCTCGGATGCATGAGCCGGGAATAACCTACTGGGGCGAGGATGGCAGGAAGGGAGAGCTGCTGGCCTAGCACCTGCGTACCAAGTTCACAAGTCGAGATGGCGACCGCCTGCCGGGGACGAAATGTGACATCGTCGAAAACGCGGCAGTTTTCCCGAAGCGTGACTTCGCCCTCGGCACCGCCATCGAGATAATCAAAAACTGCTTGGGGCAGACGGCGACGCGCCATTTGACGCAAGTCGTGGATGTTCACTACCCGAGGAGAGGCAACGGAGCTAGATGTTGGGTTCACGATCTTTCAGGGACTTCTCGCAATGATATGAAGGGTGCGTCCCGCAACTGCGGTCGGCTAATTTTGGCAAGCTGCCGCCGTCCCGAGACTGTTTCCGTATCCTACAACAAGCGAAGCTATTCAGCGTTGCCGTGGGGCGTTTTTGCGCGGGTTATTCGGATCATTCAGCCAGCGTTGGTCATCCAAGAGGAATTTGTAGGAGTACTGGTTCAATCCGCCGCAGTGGCGACGGCAGATCCTGATTTGCGTTCGCGAGATTCGCCGCTCTGTTGCATTAACTTGGTGACTACGCCGGTCCATCCGGTCTGATGGCTGGCTCCCACGCCGGCTCCGGAATCGCCGTGGAAGTACTCGTGAAAGAGGACAAGGTCGCGCCAATGAGGATCAGTCTGGAATTTTTCGAGGCCTCCGAATACGGGCCGGCGGCCATTCTCATCCTGCAAGAATATGTTGGTCATGCGCCGCGAGAGTTCGCCGGACACTTCCCACAGTGTCAGCATATTTCCTGAGCCGGTGGGGAACTCAACTTTGAAGTCGTCCCCCAGGTAGTGGTGGAACTTCTGGAGCGATTCGACCAGGAGGTAGTTCACCGGAAACCAAATAGGACCACGCCAGTTGGAGTTGCCACCGAAGAGGCCGGTCGAGGATTCGCCGGGCTCATAATCCACGCGATGTTCCATTCCCTGTGCGGTAAGTTTGTAGGGGTTATCGCGATGGAACCGCGACAAAGCGCGGATGCCGTAGGGCGAGAGGAACTCGCGCTCGTCCAGCATGAACTTCAGGATGCTGCGGAGCTGGCTTTGGTCCGCGATGGACAACAATCTGCGCTCACCCATTCCCTCATCACTCATGCAGGCCAGATTCTTCGTGAGATCGGGACGGTTCTCAATGAACCATTCCAGGCGGCGTTTGAAGTCTGGCAACCGGTCGAGGATTTCCGGCTCCAGAGTTTCCACTGCGAACAGTGGGATCAATCCGACCATGGAGCGAATCTTCATGGGAAACTGCGAACCATCGGGCAGCTTCAGCACGTCGTAGAAAAAGCCGTCTTCTTCGTTCCATAATCCCATGCTGTCGTGGCCGCGATGGCTCATGGCGTGAGCGATGTAGATGAAGTGCTCCCAGAACTTGCTGGCCACATCTTCGTAGGAGGACTCTTCGGTTGCCAGTTCGAGAGCGATCGCCAATAAGTTCAGCGTGTACATGGCCATCCAACTGGTACCGTCTGATTGTTCGATATATCCGCCGGTGGGCAGGGGCGCGCTGCGGTCAAATACCCCGATGTTGTCGAGGCCCAAGAATCCGCCCTGGAAAATATTCATGCCGTCGGCATCCTTGCGGTTCACCCACCAGGTGAAATTCAGCAGAAGCTTGTGGAAGACGCGTTGCAAAAATGCGCGGTCGCCCTTGCCGTTGCGTTTCTTGTCGATTTTGTAAACGCGCCACGCGGCCCAAGCATGCACCGGCGGGTTGACGTCGCCGAAGGCCCACTCATACGCGGGGATCTGTCCGTTGGGGTGCATGTACCACTCGCGCAGCATCAATGTGAGCTGTTCCTTGGCGAACTCCGAATCCACCAGCGCCAGCGGAATACAATGGAACGCCAAATCCCAAGCCGCATACCACGGATACTCCCACTTGTCCGGCATGGAGATCACGTCGGCGTTATACAAGTGACCCCACTCGTGATTGCGGCCCTTCTGCCGCTCTTGTGGCGGGGAAGGATTGCCTGGGTCGCCCTGGAGCCAGTCGCGAACGACGTAGTGATAAAACTGCTTGGACCAAAGCATGCCGCCGAAACCCTGGCGCATGACGTTCTGCGCATC
>JAYTQD010000226.1:0-1600 GCA_043746935.1 Acidobacteriaceae bacterium
AGATCCTGGCCAAAATACACAAGCGCTACGGAGGCCAGCCAGGAGGGCACGATCTGGATCAATCGACTTTTCGCGAGTACGGCATAAAGCCGTTCGGGCCTCTCGCGCATCAGCTCGGAATACGCAGGAAACAGGACCCCGCCGCCGACCTGTTGAGCAATCCGCCTGGGAATCTGGTCCATGGCCACCGCCAACGAGAAAAACGCGAGCGATTTGACGTCCAGCAAATCTCCTATCAAGAGACGGATTCCTTCTCCCGCCAAAAATGTCAATGCCGAGCTGACGAATATCCATCGACCAAAGCTCAGCAGTACACTGAGTGATTCCCGCTCCCATGAAAACCGGTTTCCGATCCCGTCGAGCCAGACATGACTCGCAACTGTCTTTACCGTAGCGCCGATCACATTGCCTATCACCAGAGACCAGATCGACCGATCCAACCAGGCCCAGATGAGGGTGACTGCCATGCCAAAAGCATACGACCCAAGGTCGATCATTGTCGTCTTACCGATGCTCAGGTTGCGATCCGCCGTGGCGAACTTTGTCGAACCCAATCCGGCGATGATGCCGATGAATCCGACTACGCGGAGCAACTGGGCAAGCATCGGCTCGCTGTAGAAGGACGCCACAGGCTCCGCAAGCAGCAAAATTACGACACACGTCAGCACGCCCCGAATGACTTTCAAGGTCCATGCCGTGTTTACGAATGCGGGCTCATTGCCTCTCTTGTTATGAATGATGGACTGTTCGACTCCGATGTCGGAAAGCAGGGTCACGCCTACCAGCACGGCCTGAACGATCGCCATCAGTCCGAACGCTTCCGGAAAGAGCAGTCTGGTGAGTATCAGGTTGCCCCCGAGACGAAGCAGTTGGCTCGCCCCAAAACCAAATATCGTCCAGCCGCCTGCGCGCAGTACGCGATGCACGAGCTTTGATTTTTCTGGTTTCACGGGCGCTTGCGGGAGCGGGCTTCTATGGATAGTTCAGCGAGCCAAGCCTCAGGGCTACAATTGTGGCCTTCAAGCGCGGCGGGGTGCGGCTTGCCTTTTGGCATCAAATCGCTTGAGCAGGGCGCAGCCCAATAAAACCCAGCCACTGCCAGCCAAAGGTCTCAAATGAATTGCGCGAAGCCCGTAAATCATCGCCGTTTTGCGCTGACAACTGTTCCAAGCCCACCAACCATATTTGAGCATGAACGCGTAGATTGAGGCTGAATCCCCCTCAGGCCGCCACGGCCTGAATGCATCCATCCGGCCTTCGATGCCACGCCGTTTGTAAGCGCGCTCGCAGGCGTCGCGAATGAGTTCCGCATGCTTGCCGCTGTAGCGTTCGGAAATGGAATTCGAGTGCAGGCGATACCTGACCAATGTTGCATCGAGATTGGCCAGTTCGCCAGCTTCACCCAGGCGCAACCACAAATCAAAATCCTCGGCGACCGGAAAGCGCTCATCGTAGTCGCCGCAACGGTCCAGGGCGTCACGCCGCATCATTGCGGTTGAGTTCTGGATGGCGGCATGGCCTTTCAAAAGCAGGCTCTGAATTTCGTCGTCCCGAACTGGCGGACGCAAAGTCGTCAAGTAACGACCCGCTTCATCGATCA
>JAYTQD010000227.1:0-11495 GCA_043746935.1 Acidobacteriaceae bacterium
TTTTCAACGCGCTTGACGGAAAAGAGTGCGAAGCGCCGATAGCCAAGACTGATGCCACAGCAATCCCAGTTGTAAGTGGATTGCAAGGAGCCGTATTGCAGGAAGACGGCGTTGGCGTCGAATCCGATATTGGACATGGCGCTGAATCCGCGTTTGCTGGGGGAGCCGTATCCCAAGAGCACGCGAAATTGATGGAACTGTGAAAGTTCGGCTTGATTAGTGGTTTCGGAAATTACGCTGGGTGTGTTGAGGAAGTTGTCGCTACCACCCACGGTGACATTGCCAAAGTGGTAGTTGACAATGGTTTCGCTGGAGGTCACGCGCCCTTTCTTGAAATCGTAGTCCAGGTTCCATTCCGCTTCGGAGCGCGCGGAGGTCTGGACTCGCAAGCGCGAAATCAGGGGGGACCAGCGACGCTCGTCGCTCAAAAATGCAATTCCGGTGAAGGCGGCAGAGGTCTCGAGGACATTCCGCTGCCCATTTACCAGGGCTCCGCCAAACTTGGAGTTCAGGAAATACTTCTGACCGATTCGCCAGCTGAGGATTTCTCGGGTCGCTGGGCCTTTTGGACAAGAACGATTGCGGGCGTCTTCTTTTAGCCAAGGATGTTTGGCGGAACGAGTTTCGCCCTGCACGCCGAACATGGGGAGACCCTCGGTGTCGCGGCATTCCTCGTCGCTGGATTTGCCTCCCTTAGCGTAAAGGCGCTGCGTCACACCGTATTCCACTTCGTTCGTATTGCTGAGGATGTCGCGATAGTCAAAACGCAAAACGCTGCCGAAATTGTTCACGCCGGTCACATACCGGTAGGTAAGGCTGGGCTCGATCACGTGCTTCAGCTTTCGTCCGAAGACTTCGCGCCCAAATACGCGTTCGATGGACGGAGGGCGCAAATCCAAAGAAGCCTCCAGAGCGTTACGGTTTAAGGCGTCGTCAGTCGCCATGTTTATGCTCTTGCTCGGAAGAAGGCGTTGCGTATACAACGTCTCGCGTAAACCGAACTCGGGCCGCAACGACCATCCTAGCCAGTGCAGAGGCAAGGCCACACTTGGGTGAAAATCGAAGCGCCCCACCAGGTTTCCTGTTCGAAACATGGGTTCGCTGCGGGAGAGTCCCTCGGCGGCTCCATCCACGGAAAAGAGAAAGGGAGACTTGCCAAGGTGGTGGTCTACTCCTGAAACTTCGAATCCTGGTGTATGGAGAATCGTGACCACGTTTCCCGGCTCGGTGGATTGGAAGTTCTGGTAGCGTCCAACCTGGGCGTTGTAGGAAAATCCGCCGCTGTTGCGCGAAACAAAGATCTTGGATTTCACTTCCGAGTCGACGGCTTGGCTGAAAGTCGAGCTGAAAGCCGACCGAAAGGCATAGTTGCTGAGGTATTCAAGATCGGCGACACCGCGAAAGCCCCATGGCAGCTGTCCTTCGCCATCCAAGTGGGCGTCTTCTCCGCCTTGGCCGTTCTCATCAATTACTCCGAAATAGGTGATATCGAGAAAGGCGGAGTCGCTGGGCCGCCAGCGGAAATTTGTGTTTTGCGACCCACCACGCTGCGAGTAGTATTCGCCGCCCAACGTCAGGTCTGCGCTGCGGTTAATGGCCCAATAGTAGCCATCGCCGATCACCGCACCCTTGCGAGAAGAGCGACCAAAGTGGGGGATTAGGAATCCCGACTCGTGAGGCTCCTTTGTCAAGGGGTGAGTAGCGAACGGGAGATACAGTACCGGCACGCCATGGACCCAGAAGCTGCTGTTGTACATACGCGCTTCTCCGGCGACTTCGACACTGACGCGCGCTGCGTGGAACTGCCAGTTGGGTTGTGGGAGTTGGCATGAGGTGACCGTACCGTCATGCACCACGAAACGCCCAGGCCCACGCTTCTCCACCAATTTTCCGCTGAAAGCAAAGGGGTTATCGGTAATCAACTTGACGTTGCGCCCGCGGGGCTGACGCCCAGTCGTACCAGCAACGTTGTAAAAGCGTCCGAACTCGGTCTGGACGTTGTACTCGCCCCGCGTCGCCTCAACGTGCTCCTCATTCGCGCCACCCTCGAGGACTACATGCCCCTCCACGGTAGCTGCGCCGCTCTGGGAATCGTAGGTCACCTCATCCGCCGAAAGAATCCAAGAGCGATAGAAAATCTTGGCGTTTCCGTGCAGCTTGTAGACGGTGCCGTCTTTCTCCTGCTGCTGCGCGCAAATGGTCGATTCCTCCTGCGATTCCGGGGGCGAGCAGGGGGGAAGTGACTGGCTGGTAACTAGCGGATGGGCTGCAAGCAAGTGACAAGCGACGACGGTCGTGATAATCCAATGAGAGCGGGAAATCATTGCATGCGTTCAGATGCCCGCGGGGCTGAATGGATGGCTGACCGGGGATACGTGACGTTAGCACGCCTCAGTCGGTGAGACCAAATCGGGTCCGCTAGGTTCTTGTCACGCGGCACGACGCTTTTCCGCGCTCTGGTTTTCGACAGTCTCCCGGCCTCTTTCTCCCTACAACGGCGACGTTCGCCGCGACGGTGAATTTATGCCTGATGAAGTCATGCTGGATCCCTCTTTCGAGAATATGGACGCGACCGGCATAGTGCCCGACATCGTAACCGGCATTGTACCCAGAGATCCCGGCGATCTTCCGGCTGCGGGCGATGCCACCACGACCGTAGAGAATGCGTTACTGTCTTCGCTGGAGCCTACGCAAGAGCTTCCGGTGGAAGAGTCTTCTTCTGACTGGCGCGACGAACTCTCCGCCAAAATGCAGGACTATCGTACCCGTCGCAAGCCGCGTGGTCCCAAGTATCCTTCGCTGCAACTTCCTTTCGAACTGCCGTTGGAGAAGTTCGAGTCTTTCCGTCCGGCATCTCCAGACGCCGTATCGTGGTCGTCTCTTGCTCTGGAACCCGAACTGGTCGAACCTGCGAAGCTGGATGGGCCGCAATGTGTACCGGAGCCGGTCGAGTCTTCGATTCCCCCGGTAACGACGAATCTCATCGAATTTCCGCGCTATGTGGAAGCTGCGGCAAGGGATGAGCTTGCCGAGTCCCTGCTCGATCAGCCTCGCATTCTCGACGCCCCGGAGCTAGTTCCGCTTGGGCCAGCGCTCGGTGGAATTTTGCTGGACGCGCCCGAAAAGTCGAACCCGAACACGGTAGCGGAAGCGCCGTTGCGGCCCGCCTCCATCGGACGCCGCTTCCTCGCGGCAGTGATCGATGTGGCTTTTGTGGGCGGCGGGGTTGTTTTGTGGGGATGGATTTTCTTGAAGGTTACTCACGAGATTCCGCCGCGGCCTCAGATGGTGCTTTCCTCTGCCGTGATCGTTGCAGTGTTGTGGCTGGGCTATCAATTTTTGTTGATGGTGTGGAGCGGCACAACACTAGGGCTGCGCGCGTGCCGCTTGGAGCTCGTATCCCTGGATGGGAAACTTCCAAAACGAAAACAAAGACGCTGGCGGTTGCTTGCCTCCTTGCTGAGCGCAGGATCGTTAATGTTGGGATACGCATGGGTCTTGCTCGACGAGAACCGGCTCTGCTGGCACGACCGCATTTCGCGCACCTACCTAAGAGTTCGGGAACCCTAGCTTCTCTCGAAGCCGACATTGTCCTGTAAACGTCCCCTGTAAACGTCCTCCTGATAACATCAAGGGGTGACTTCGGACTCCAGCGCTTCCCAATCCAACGCTTTGTATCCCAAGGTTCGCGTACGCTTTGCGCCTTCGCCCACCGGCCAGCTCCACGTTGGCAATGCGCGCACGGCGCTCGTCAATTGGCTCTACGCCCGCAAAACCAGCGGCACGATGATTTTGCGCATCGAAGACACCGATCTCGAACGCAGTGAGGCCCGTTTCGAAACGCAGCTCATGGATGACTTGAAATGGCTTGGCCTGGACTGGGATGAAGGTCCAGACGTTGGCGGACCCTACGCGCCATACCGCCAGTCTGACCGCGTTACGGTCTACCGTGAATACGCCGAGCGGTTGCTGAGCGAGGGCAAGGCATATCTATGTTTTTGCTCCGATGCTGAACTCCAGCGCCAGCGCGAACTGGCTCACGCGGAACACCGCCAGCCGATTTATCCGGGAACCTGTAGAGGCTTGGAGCCAAAGGAGACCCTCCGTAGGCGCGATTCCGGGGAAGCGTGCGCTATCCGGCTGCAGATTCCAGAGCGCCCCATCCGTTTTCACGATATTGTCCACGGCGCAGTGGAATTTTCGAACGAAGTGGTGAGCGACCCTATCATCCTGCGTTCTTCCGGCATGCCCGTTTACAACTACGTGGTTGTGATTGATGACGCGCTGATGAAGATTACGCACGTCATTCGCGGCGATGACCATCTTTCCAATACGCCCAAGCAGGTCGCGCTGTATGAAGCGCTGAATTGGCCGGTGCCCGAGTTCGCGCATCTTTCCACCATTCTGGGCAGCGACCGCGAGCGGCTTTCGAAGCGCCACGGTGCGACTTCCATCGCGAACTTCCGCGAGATGGGCGTGCTGCCGGAAGCGCTGACGAACTATCTTGCGTTGCTGGGCTGGGCGCCGAGCGGCGGCACGCGCGAGATTTTCTCCCCCCAGGAACTCACTCAGGAATTTACGTTGGAGCGCGTTACGCCTTCACCTGCTGTTTTTGATATGGAAAAATTGTATTGGCTCAACCGCCATTACATCAAAGAATCGCCGATTGGGCGAATCGCAACCCTGGCCGCGCCGTTCTTTGTTCAGACGGAACTGCTGCCTGCGCTGGTCGACGACGCTACGCGGATTTGGTTCGAACGCGTCATCAGCCTGCTCGCGCCCTCGGTGGACCGTCTTGATCAACTTCCCGAGCGCGCCGCACCCATTTTTGGTTTCGATGCAGTGGCGGCCCTGGCTGCGCCGGATAACGCCGAAGTGCTGGCTTTCCCCAATACGAATACGGTTTTTTCCCGCTTTACCGCGAAGATTCTCGACTTGCAGTCCTGCGGAGAGCTTCCACTGACCGCCGAGCGCTTCAAGACCGTCGTGAACGAAGTCAAAGCTGAGAGTTCCGCCAAGAGCAAAGAGCTTTTCCACCCGCTGCGCACGATGCTGACGGGTTCGCACTCAGGGCCAGAGTTCGACAAGTTAATTCCGATTGTGGAAGAAGGTAGCGCGCTCCCGCTGCCGAAGCATGTGCTGAGTATCGTGGAGCGGGTGAAAGCCTTCGACAAGGCAAGAGCAAAGTAATTTAGGTAGTCTGCTTGCCGAGAATATCGGCGAGCGCCACTCCGAGCTCACGAAACCGGAACTGATATCCACTCGCCAGAAGTTGATCCGGTTGTACGCGTGCGCTGGCCAGCAAAGTCGCATCTGCCATTTCGCCCATCGCCAGCCGAAGAGCGAAAGCCGGGGCCGGAAGTATCGTCGGACGTGACAGCGCCTTTCCCAGCGCCGCCGTAAAATCGGCATTGGTTACCGGATTCGGCGTAACCAGATTCACCGGTCCACGTAGAATTTCGTGGCTGAGAACATGCCGCACCGCGCCCACAATGTCATCCACGTGAATCCAGCTCATCCACTGCCGCCCGCTGCCCAGCTTCCCGCCCAGCCCCAGCCGGAAGGGAAGCAGCATCTTTCCCAGCGCGCCACCGTGCTTGCTCAACACCACTCCAATGCGAATATGCACCACTCGGATCCCCGCCTGAACTGCAGGTTCCGCCTCCGCTTCCCATTCGCGACAAATCTCAGCCAGAAATCCTGTTCCAGAAGCGCTAGCTTCGTTCAGAATCTCATCCCCGCGGTCGCCGTAGTATCCAATCGCAGAGGCCGCCACAAACACGCGAGGCTTGGTTTCCATCCGCGCCACGGCCGCAGCCAAGGTCCGTGTTCCCAGCACTCGGCTGTCGCGGATGCGCGCCTTCTTCGCCGCAGTCCATCGCCCCACCACACTCTCGCCCGCCAAATGAATGACCACGTCGAAGCTGGAAGTCAAAACAAGCTGCTTTCCTGGTTCCCAGAGAATTTGAGTTTCGCTTACGGGCTTGCCCCGAACGAGCCGCACGACCGCAGCCCCGTCCGCCTCCAGACTCCGCCCAATCGCAGAGCCCAGCAATCCCGACGCCCCGCTCATCAGCACTCGCATGGCCCCACTCTACCAGCCCCAGGCCGCCTCTGCCGCCCCCGAAAGCTATAATCAAAACCAGCGCCGCAGGGCTTCCCCGAGTCCACTCGCGGTTTGCCGGGACACCTGCACTCATGAGCTTGCGCCAACAGCCCGCCAAACCTTCCATTAGCGAGGCCAAGTACCGCGAGCTGATGAACCGCATGCGCGCCAATCGCCCCAACGATGATCTCGACATCGTCCGCAAGGCCTACGAGTATTCCCTTCAGCACCATGAAGGCCAGACCCGCGCTTCCGGAGAACCTTACGTTGTTCACCCTTTGGAAACCGCGCTCGCTCTGGCGGAAATGAAGCTCGACCCGGTTGCCGTCGCCGCCGGACTGCTTCACGATTCTGTCGAAGACACTTCGGTGACAACTGTCGACATCCGCAAGGAGTTCGGCGAGCAGGTCGCGCACATCGTTGAAGGCGTCACCAAGATCGGCAAAATCGACTTCGCCTCCAGCGAGGAGCAGCAGGCCGAGAACCTGCGCAAGATGGTCCTCGCCATGGTGGACGACATTCGCGTCGTTCTCATCAAGCTCGCCGACCGCCTGCACAACATGCGTACTTTGGAACACCTCTCGCCGGACCGCCAACTCAAGATCGCCCGCGAGACGCTGGAAATCTACGCCCCCATCGCGCACCGCCTGGGCATGGGAAAAATTCGTGGCGAACTCGAAGACCTCGGCTTTCGCTACGTCGATCCCACCGGCTACGCTGATGTTCGCAAACTCGTCGAAGCTCGTCGTGAACAGGGCGAGCAATTCCTAGCCCGCGTCGTGCAGGTTCTGCAAGACAAGCTCCAGGAAGCCGGTATCACCGCGCAAGTCGAAAGCCGCATTAAGCGCTTTTTCAGCATTCACAACAAGCTCGTCAAGCAGGGCATCGGCGTCGATCAGGTCTACGACCTCTTCGCCATGCGCGTCATCACCAAATCCGTCCAAGATTGTTACGCGGTCTTTGGCATCGTCCACAACGTCTGGCGTCCCGTTCCCGGCAGAATCAAAGATTTCATTGCCATGCCGCGCCCGAATTTCTACCAGTCGCTGCATACCTCGGTGATTGCCGAAAATGGAATGCCATTTGAAATTCAAATCCGCACCGAAGAAATGCACAAGATGGCGGAAGAAGGTATCGCCGCCCATTGGAAATACAAAGACGGCCCCATCTCCGCCAAAGACGAACAGCGTCTCGCCTGGCTCAGGCAGGTGGTCGAATGGCAGCGCGATGTTCCAGATCCGAACGAATTTCTTTCCTCACTGAAAATCGATCTCTACCCGGAAGAGGTATACACCTTCACCCCCAAGGGCAAAGTGATAGTCCTCCCGCGCGATTCCACTCCCATCGATTTCGCCTACGCCGTCCACACCGACGTCGGCCACAGTTGCGTCGGTGCGCGCGTTAACGGACGCATGGTGCCCATCCGCCACAAGCTGCACTCCGGCGACATCGTCGAAGTGATTTCGCAGACCACGCACAAGCCCAGCCGCGACTGGCTGTTGTTTACCAAGTCCACGCGCGCGCGGCAAAAGATCCGGCACTGGCTCAACGTCCACCAGCGCGAGCGCGCCATCGAAATCGGCCGCAAGTTAATCGACAAGGAAGCCCGCAAATACCGCATCGCCGTCAAAGATTTGCGCGACGAAGACCTGCAACGCGTTGCCGGAGACTACGGCCTGGGCCGGCCCGACGATCTTCTCGCCGGCATCGGCTACGGAAAATATTCCGCCAAGCAGGTGCTAGGCCGCGTGCTCCCGGCTGGCACAGCCCCGCTCGAAGGCGAAGGTGTGAAGGCTGGCATCGCCAGCGTAGTTCGTCGCGTCTTCGGCGGCAAAAGCGATGCCATCATCGTCAAAGGCCACGGCGACCTCATGGTTTACCGCGCCCGCTGCTGCAACCCCATCCGCGGAGAGGCCATCACCGGCTACATCACCCGCGGCAAGGGCGTGGCTGTTCATGCCGTTAAGTGTTCCAATGTTACAAATCTACTGTATGAACCCGAGCGCCGCATCGACGTAGCCTGGGCCAGCGATGCCGGTGAAGCTCCCGCCGCCTATCCCGTGCGCCTGCTCATGATCTGCGATGACCGCTTCGGTATGTTGAAACAGATCACCACCGTCATCGGCGACGCCCGCGCCAACATCCGCAACATCCAATCCCGCTCCGCCGACGCGCAGGCCAGCGTGGAAGTGCTGCTGGATATCGAGGACTTAGCGCATTTGGAACAGATCGTCGCGGGTTTGCGGAAGATTCCCGGGCTGCATGAGGTGCAGAGGCTGCAGAAGGTGTAGTTTGGGCGTAACCTTGACAGAGCCACGCCCGAACTGTACAGTTAAAATTGTTGAACTGGAGTGTTCATGCCTACTGCGAGAGCACAGAAAAACGAGGGAATTGTCGTATCGGCGCTTCACGCCCGCGCGAATTTTGGCAAACTTCTCTCTCGTGTCGAAGGCGAACGCGGCTCCCTCATCATCGAGAAGCGCGGCACACCTCGCGCGATACTCTTAAGCATCAGGGACTACGTGCGTCTGGCGGCTCCCGAACCGGAGGTCTTGAGAGTCTTGGGCGAAGAATCCGTCCGCAACGGCACGGACACCCTTACGTCGCGCCAGATTGATCAGATCATCAAAGCAGCGCGAACGGATCGACGGAAGCGGTAGTGCTTCAGCTCCGGCTAGTTCTGGATACCAACATCCTCGTGTCGGCTGCGCTGAAGCCAGATGGATTGCAGCGAACCGTTTTTCTGCTTTCCATCACCAAGCCCGCACGGCTCTATGTAACCAGCACGATTTTGTCAGAATATCGGGAGGTATTGTCGCGGCCTGAGCTGAACATCCGCAAAGGCGTTCAGCAACAGTTCCTGCAACTAATCAAAACACACGCTCACCTTGTGACCCCGTCGCACCAGCTTCACGTGGCCAGCGACCCTGACGACAACATCTTTCTCGAATGCGCCGACGACGCCCAAGCCGATTATCTCGTGACCGGGAATCAACGGCATTTCCCAAAGTTTTGGAAGAAAACGAAGATCATTACCTCCCGCGAGTTCATCACTATGGTGGCTCCGCATCTGGGGCAATAAGACTTGGTGCGGTGTTCGTCCGCCGATGCGCAGGGCAGCGTGGAAGTGTTGCTGGATATTGAGGACTTGGCGCATTTGGAACAGATCGTAGCGGGATTGAAGAAGATTCCCGGGCTGCATGAGGTGCAGAGGTTGCAGAAGGTTTAGGGTGCAGAAACAGTCTAGAAGGACAGCGCTTCAGCAGTGCCGTAAAGGGCGAGACGAAGCAGCTTTTGGGTGGCGCAGCGTTTTAACGCTGCGATAAAAGGCCTGGGCCCGAACCCGGCTTTAGCCGCTGAGGTAAGGTTCGTATCAGGGCACGACTTGAGCGCGAGCCGTAAGAGCCTGTAAGTCTTTAGGGGTATTAGCCGCTGAGGTAATTCGCGCAACCGCCGCTTTCCCGTGAGAAAATGAATTTATGAGTAACAATAAGGGCGGCATGGAACCTTCGCGGGAATTGAGCCGAAGTGCCAATGCACGCCGATCCCTGATGTCGCTAGGTCCGGAACCAGAAATCTTACGAACGATAGGCGTAGAATCTGTCCGCAACGGCACAGATAAACTTACCTCGCGCCAAGTTACCAGAATTGTAAAACTGGCGCGTGTTCAACGCGGACGCACTGCACCGAGTTTCATTTAGGAGTCTGGTAAATGGCCATCGCGGTTGCCGCGATATCCGATCAGCAACGGGAGAAACTCTTGGCTGCAGAGGAAAGCCATTTCCTCGACCTCAAGAGTGCCCGCATCACCCCCGCCAAGCTTACTCGTACCCTTTCGGCGTTCGCGAACGCTGACGGCGGGGAATTGTACATTGGTATTGAAGATGGAATGTCTTTAGCCGATAGGCGGTGGGCTGGTTTCGCCGATCAAGAGGCAGCCAACGGCTTTCTTCAAGCGTTCGAACAGTTTTTCCCCCTTGGACAAGACTTCTCCTATCAGTTCCTTAGCTGCGCTGGTTCAGCCGGACTCGCTCTTCACGTTACAGTTCAGAAAACCCGGGCGATCAAGCCAGCGAGTGATGACAAGGCTTACCTTCGCCGGGGCGCGCAAAACCTACCCGTAACCAGCGAGGACGATCTCACCCGTCTTCGTTTGAACAAGGGCATAGCGTCGTTCGAGACCGAGACTGTTGCCGTAGATCTGGTTGAGGTAACGAATTCCCACGTGATCCTTGGGTTCCTTCTGGATGTGATTCCCACGGCAGAGCCGCTGAACTGGCTCAAGAAACAGCAGCTAGTCCGTGACGGGAAGCCAACTGTTGCGGCTGTACTTTTGTTCGGAGAAGAACCTCAAGCGATTTTGCCAAAGCACTGCGGAATAAAAGTCTACCGTTACAAGACCAAAGACGCGCCTTCGAGAGATACCCTAGCGTTTGATCCACTAACAGTCGACGGGCACACTTATGAGCAAATCGCAAATGCAGTGAAAGCTACCGTTGAAACTGTAGAAAGCGTCAGCGTAGTTGGCCAGTCTGGTCTTGAGCACATTGCGTATCCGGTTGAAGCTATCCACGAAATTATCACTAACGCAGTCCTGCACAGGGATTACAGCATCGCTGATGATGTCCACATCAGAATATTTGAGAATCGGATTGAGGTAGAGAGCCCTGGGCGCCTCCCCGGTCACATTACTGTAGCTAACATCCTTAACGAACGATTTGCACGAAACGGAAGCCTCGTTAGGTTGATCAACAAGTTTCCGAACCCGCCAAACAAAGACGTGGGAGAAGGCCTCAATACAGCCTTCGAGGCTATGAGGAAATTGAGACTCAGAGAGCCGATCGTGGAGCAGCTCGAAAATTCCGTGAGGGTAAAGATTCGGCATGAACCTTTAGCGTCAGCGGAAGAAGTGGTGATGGCATATTTGGAAAATAACGCCAGTATTAACAACTCGAAAGCCCGGGAAATCTGTTACATCGGCAGTGAGAGTGTTATGAAGAAGACGTTCGAGAAGCTTATTGAGACGGGGCTGATTGAACGGGTGCCGGACTTAAAAGGCAGAGCAAGTGCCTACAGAAAAAAGAATACACCTTGAAATTTTGTAAGCGTCAATCTTTCTACCCCGCCCTCGTCTACAATCAAAAGTTCTCATTGCCACGTTATTCTTAGAGGTGTCTCATGCGCGAAGTAATCTCCACCCCCGACGCTCCCAAGGCCATCGGCCCGTATTCCCAGGCGATTAAGGCGGGAGGATTTGTGTTTACCGCAGGACAGGTGGCGTTCGATCCGGCGACGGGGCAGGTGGTTGCGGGAGATGTCTCCGCGCAAACTGAGCGCGTCATGAAGAACTTGGCGGCTATTTTGCTCGCTGCGGGTTCGGGGTTTGAGA
>JAYTQD010000228.1:0-11479 GCA_043746935.1 Acidobacteriaceae bacterium
CCGGAACCGGAAAAAAGCGCGCGCGATTATCCGCATCAACTCTCGGGGGGAATGCGGCAGCGCGTGATGATTGCCATGGCAATCGTGAACCGGCCGCAACTGCTGATCGCAGACGAGCCCACGACAGCGCTCGATGTGACGATTCAAGCTCAAATTTTGGAATTGCTCCAGGATCTGCGCCTGAAGTTCAACCTGGCGATGCTCTTTATTTCCCATGACTTGGCGGTAGTGTCTCGCGTCGCCGACCGGGTGGCGGTAATGTACGCGGGTAGTTTGGTGGAAATGGCGCCTCGCCAGGAAATATTTCAGGCCCCCGCGCATCCTTACACGCAAGGCCTTCTCCGGGCCGTTCCAACCTTGCGAACGGATCGCGCCCAGCCTCTTTCCGTGATTGACGGCAGCGTTCCATCTCTGCGAGACCTGCCACCGGGATGTTTGTTTGAGCCGCGTTGCGGGCTTCGCGTCGCCGGATGTTCGCGCGCGCTGCCTCCGCTGGTGGAGATCTCTCCCAGCCACTGGAGTCGTTGTCCCGTGATGCAATGGTCGTCGGCCCCACACCTCTCCGCGAAAGGATGACCTCTCGTTAGCTTTGCAGAACTGCACTCGGGAGGCTATACTCCCACGAGTTCTTCCCTCTCGGATGATTGCGTGCGCATTTTTTTATTAAGCGATATCCATGCCAACCTGGAAGCTCTGAAGGCCTGCCTGGATGCAGCACCCCAGTACGACTGCGCGGTGAATCTTGGCGATGTGGTCGGCTATGGAGCTGACCCCAATGCGGTGATCGATCTTGTGCGCGCGCAAAACCCGTTGTTGGTGCGCGGCAACCATGACAAAGCCGTCTCCGGCGTGATGGATCTGGATCACTTCAATCCCATGGCGGGCCTCGCGGCCCTATGGACCCGCGACCAGCTCACTCCAGAAAATATGGAGTGGTTGCGCGCGCTGCCGCAAGGGCCCATCCGCATGCCCGGCCTGGAGGACACGCAGTTCGTTCACGGTTCGCCGCTGGATGAAGATGAATATGTGGTCAGCGCCCATGATTCGCAGGAGCCTTTATTAACGGCGGCGACGCCGATTACTTTTTTTGGGCACACCCACCGGCAAGGCGGGTTCAGTTTCGACGGAGAGCAGACCGAAGTGATTCATCCGGAATGGACTTCTTTCGAGGGACTCTCGATTTGGGAGCTGGCGCTGCGCGAAGGCGTGCGGTATCTGATTAACCCAGGTTCGGCGGGGCAGCCACGGGATGATGATTGGCGCGCTGGGTTTGCGATCTTCGATACAGACCGTCGCGTGATTGAGTTCTACCGAGTGTCCTACGACGTAAAAACCGCCCAAGAGAAAATTCTGGCCGCCGAACTTCCGCCCCGGCTGGCGGCGCGATTGTCTACCGGGCGCTAGACGCCATCTGTCTTGCGAGGCTTCGTTGTAAACTGGCGGTATGTCTGGGACTTTTTCTCCTCGCAGTGCTCCTTCCAGTTTGTTTACACCACGGAACACTCCCACGCCGGCGCGCTACATCATCGCGCACATTGACGGCGGCGCGCGTGGCAACCCCGGTCCGGCGGGCTATGGCGTGGCAGTGGCGGATTCTTCTGGCAAACGCGTGGCGGAGCTGAGCGAATACATTGGACACAAGTCCAACAATGTTGCCGAATACAGCGGGTTGCTGGGCGCGCTTCAGTATTGCCTGAAGCACGAGGAGCGGGCGCTCAAAGTCATCAGTGATTCCGAGTTGATGGTGAAGCAGCTGAACGGCGTGTACAAAGTGAAGAGTCCGGATTTGAAGACGCTCTACGACCAGGCGCAGACGATGATTCGCCAGCTGGATTGGTTCCGCGCCGAGCATGTGCTACGGGCGAAAAACAAAGATGCGGACCGTTTGGCGAATGAAGCGATGGACCGCGGGATGCGGCGTGGGGATCACTCGGAGGGTGTGGCGCGGGAGAGTGCTCCGGGAGCGGGTTCCTCGGCTCCGGTTGTGGCTGAGGCACGCGAGTTCAATGGCATTGTGCAGAGCGGGAAGATTATTTTGCTCAGCGGCGAACTGCCCGAGGGGACGATGGTGAAGGTGCGGGTGAAGAGCTGATCTGCACAACCTGAAACTGGAAGCTTAGAGCCGCACGGGCGAGGACGCCCGTGCCTCCATCGAGCACTACTCAATTCCGAAAAACTCTTCTACTTTCTTGAGTTCTGTTGTTCTTGCATAGGCCGGAAGGCTTTCCAGGAAAACGCGGCCGTATTGTTTTTTCAGGATACGGTTGTCCATCAAGACCAATAAACCGCGATCATGCAGCGACCGAATGAGCCTGCCGAAGCCTTGTTTCAGAGTAATTACCGCAGCAGGCACCTGATAATCGAAGAACGCATTGCCACCGTCGGCATCAATGGCGCGAATTCTGGCGGCGACCACGGGGTCGCTGGGCACGGCAAAGGGCAGGCGGTCGATGATGACGCAACTCAGCTGCTCACCCTGCACATCTACGCCTTGCCAGAAGGAAGAGGTGCCGAAGAGTACGGCGTTCGGTGTGAGGCGAAACTGCTCCAGCAGCGCATTCTTGGGCGAATCGCCCTGCCGCAGAATCGGGTAGTCGAGCACGCCCAGCAAGCGCTGGTAGATGTCATTCATCTGCGCGTAGCTGGTGAAGAGGACGAACGCGCGCCCACGCGTGATTTCGAGTAAGCGTCGAATACGGTCTGCTGCGAGCGAGCCGAATTCTGGTGTTCGCGGGTCAGGCAAGTCTGGAGGGACGTACAACAAAGCCTGCGTTTCGTAATCGAAATGCGAAGGGAGCACGGAATCGCGAGCGTGCTCGATGCCCAGCCTGCGCTCGATGTATTCGAAGCCGCCGCGCACGGCAAGCGTGGCCGAGGTGAGGACGACGCAGTCCATGCGGGCGAAGAGCGTGGCTTTGAGAATCGGCGACACATCAATCGGCGTCGCTTGCAGGAATACATTGTTTCGTCCGTGACCGCCGCGTCCGCCGCGCCGGTCGATCCAGAAGACCGTGTTGGGTTCTTCGGATTCCATCAGGAAACTCAGCTGCACACGCAACTCTTCCGCGCGGCGCACGAAAGTGAACGATTCTTCCGGCTTTTCCGGCATGGCGGAGAGTTCGGCGGCGAGGCGTGTCAGTGCCTGGTTCAGACCGATAAACTCCTCGCCGTTTTCTTCGAGAAACTCGCGGCGGGCATCGAAAGCGAAGCGCCCGTCGCCCGGGGGCAGCAAGGAAAAGAAAAACTGTGATCGGTCGCGCAGACTCCCGAGCGCTCCGGACAACGCGGCAGAGAGACTGCGAGCGCGCTGCAGAGAAGCTTCCACATCGCGGGCCAGGTCGTCCACGCGCACGTTGCTCACCGAGATCCCGAAATAGCTGGCGGCTACATCTTCGAGTTCGTGCGCCTCATCGAAGACCACCGTGCCGCAGTCCGGGAGAATGCCGGCGTCGGGCGCGCCATCGGCCTGTTGCTTAATCGCCAGGTCGGCGAAGAAGAGGTGATGGTTCACGATGATAATGTCACTCTCCGACGCCCGGCGATGCATTTCAGTAATGAAACATCGGTCGTATTGGCTGCATTTCTGGAAGAGACAGGTCTCGGAACGGGCATCGAGTTTAGGCCAGAGCACGCTGGATTCGGGCAGGCCGTCGATCTCGGCTCGGTCTCCGGTCTCGGTGTTGGGTTCCCACGCGGAGATGGTCTGGAACTGATCGATTTCTTGAAGCCCGTTCAACACGGGCTGCGCGGTAAGGTCGTAGAGCCGTTTGCGGCAAAGATAGTTGTTGCGACCCTTCATGTAACAGACGGAAAGTCGACCTTCGCCGTGGGGATACAACGCTTGCTCCAGAAAAGGGATATCCTTGAAGAAGAGTTGCTCCTGAAGATTTTTGGTGCCCGTGGAAATAATGACGCGCTTGCCGGAGCGCAAGGCGGGAACCAAATAGGCAAGCGTTTTTCCCGTGCCTGTGCCCGCTTCGACGATCAGATGGCGTTTTTCCTGCATCGCTAGCTCCACGGCTTGTGCCATGAGCAGTTGCCCGCGACGGAACTCGTAAGCCGGATGTGTGCGGGAAAGGACGCCGCCGGGGCCAAAGAACTGATGCAGCGAAATGTCCTTGAGCGAAGCGGGTTTGGAAGGCGCAACCACGGAGTCTCTATAATACCGAGTTAGGGGCTTGTCTTCCGCGAAGCTCCTCCAGTTGTATGGCGAAGCCTGTTGATCACGTGATTTCACATTGAAAAAAAAGAAAACAAAATTAAGTACCGAGACTGCGGCGAAGTCCGCGCTCCCAGGTTCGGCTGTTTCTGAATCGGTTAGCGCCGGCACCGCGCTGCCGATCCTTTGCATTGTTGGACGGCCGAACGTGGGCAAGTCGACTTTGTTCAACCGCATTACCGGCCGCCGCCGCGCCATTGTGGGCGACGAACCTGGGATTACGCGCGACCGCCTGTACTCAGAAGCCGAGTGGGACGGCAACTATTTCCGATTGGTGGATACCGGCGGAATTGTTCCGGACGATGACGATTTCATTCCGTCGGAAATCTTCCGCCAGGCGCGGTTTGCGCTGGACGAAGCCGCGGCCATTATCGTGGTGGTCGATGGCCGCAGCGAACTGGCTGGCCCGGATATGGAACTGGCTCGCCTGCTCCATCGCACCGGCAAGCCGCTGTTTCTGGCCGTCAACAAAATTGATTCCGACAAGCAGGAGCACTTGGCGGAGAACTTCCGAACCCTGGGTATCCGGAATGTGTATCCAATTTCGGCTGAACACGGCATTGGGGTTGGGGAATTGCTGGAAGCGGTTTTTGAAATTCCGGCAATGAAGCAGAAGTCCGAAGCCTGGAAGCGCGCCAAGGCCGCGACGGAGGAACTGGAGCTGTCGCGCGCGGTTCAGGAAGAGTCTCTAACCGACATCGACGGCGAACCCTCTCCTCCTCCCGCTGTTCCCGCCGAAATCAAAGTTGCCATCATCGGACGTCCCAATGTCGGCAAGTCCACGTTGCTGAATCAACTCACAGGCGCGGATCGTTCCATCGTCTCCCCCATCGCCGGCACCACGCGCGACGCCATCGACGAAGTGGTCGAGCGTAACGGCCAGCGTTTTCGCTTCATCGATACAGCGGGCATTCGACGCAAGGGCAAAACCAAACTGATGGCCGAAAAACTTTCCGTCATTATGGCGCGCAAGCATCTGGAAGACGCCGACATCGCGTTGCTGGTGATCGATGCTCCGGAAGGCGTGGCTGCACTCGATGCTCACATTGCCGGCTACGCGCATGAGAGTGGGCGTTCGGTGATTGTCGTCGTCAACAAGTGGGATCTGGTCACCAAAGCCGCCGCGGCAGCATCTCACGGCAAGGCGCCTGTAGCCAGCAGGCTTTCCAAGGCGGCTCGATTGCAAACGTCGAAGCAAACGGCGGATCGCGAACTCTATGAACAGCGCTTGCGCGGCGAGCTGAAATTTCTAGCCTACGCGCCTGTGCTGTTTGTGTCCGCTTCGATGGGGCGAGGTGTGGATCAAGTATTTGAGCAGGTGGTCCATGTTGCCGCCGAGCGCAACAAGCGCATTTCCACCAGTGAAATGAATCGCTTCCTCAAGCACCTGGATTTCGAACGCGCTCCGGTACCGGCTCGCCAGCAGGTGCGAATTTACTACATGACGCAGGCTGCCGTAGCTCCACCTACGTTCATCTTGTTCTGCGACCGTGTGGTGAAACTGCATTTCTCATACCAGCGATATTTGGAGAACCAAATTCGCGGCACCTTTGGATTTGTGGGCACGCCGATTTGGATCAAAACCCGCGGGAAAAATTGATCCAGCTGCGACTTGATCCTCAATGAACTCACACCCGTTACTCTCGTAACGGCAAGCCTTCCTTTCGGGACGACTTCGTCCTGTTTTCGGGTCAAAATGGCATGTTCTCGAACTGCACGGCCCAAGGAGACCCCATGCTGGCCCGCTTGTGCATTTGCGCCTATCTCACTTTTTTTGGCACTCCTATTTTTGCGTTCGTGCAGCAGCCGGATTTCAGCAAGACCATTGCCGCCACGGAGTCCGCCCCGCAGCAAGCGCAGCCTGCGCCCAGCTTGGGTGATGTGGCGCGCAGCCTGCGTTCGACGAAACCAACGGAAATCAAAACCAGTCCGGAAGATGCCAAGAAGCTTTTCGCGCTGGTGGATGAAATCACCACCTTTGCCAGCGAAGACTCTGGATTTCCGCGCAAGACGCCGGTGAAGCGGAGGCTCATTAGCCAGGATGAAGCGGAAGCCTGGTTTCGCAAGCGTCTTGCCAGTGCGGAGTACACCGAACGTTTGGCCCGCTCAGAAGTCAGCATGAAAAAGTTTGGCTTGCTGCCGCGGAATTTTGACTTGCGGGAGTTTGTGGTGAAATCGGAGCGGCAGGGTGTCGCGGGTTTTTACGACGAAGAATCAAAAATAATTTCGCTCTTGAACTGGGTCGATGCCGACGCACAAAAGCCCATCCTGGCTCACGAACTGACTCATGCGTTGCAAGATCAGAACTATGATCTCAAAACATGGCAAAAAGCAGCCGAGAAAAAAGTGCCGCGAAGAGTGGGGTTGTAGCGATTGAAGACGAAGAATCCACCACGGCGCGCCATGCCGTGGTCGAGGGGCAGGCCATGGTGGTTTACATGGACTATCTGCTTGCGCCCCTCCACCGCACACTAAAAGATACGCCGGGGATCATTGCAGCCATGGAAGAGCCGTCGGTGGTGGCTGCGATTGACACCGAGGTAGTTCACGACGCGCCGATAGTTTTCCGCGAAGCGGGAGCGTTCCCTTACCGGGATGGCCTGCTGTTCGAGGCGGCGCTGCTGGAAAAAGGCGGGAAAACTTTGGCTTTCGCAGACGTCTTCGCGCATCCTCCGAAGACGACGCACGAGGTGCTACAGCCGAAGGCTTATCTTGAAGCAGAACATCTTGCACCAGTGACCATCCCTGACATGCAGCCGCTCTTGACCGGCAAATATGAGGTCTACGATACGGGCAGTTTTGGAGAGCTGGATGTTCGCGCACTAGTCAAGCAATTGGGGGAGAAGCGGTTAGCGAATGACATCGCCGCCGCATGGCAGGGTGGCTCCTACGTTACCTTCCGGCGTTCTTCTGCCGCGAACCCGGCCGCTAGTGACGTAGCCCTCCTCTACGTATCGCACTGGAAGACAGCGCAAGCCGCGCAGCGTTTTGGGCGAATCTATGCGGCGGGGGCCTCGAAGCGTTACAAGAGCGCCGAAATCAAGCCCGTAGCCGGATGTAGCGGAGACCAGTGTCCGGTCGGCGTGGCGCAGATCACAACCGAAGAGGGGCCGGTGATCATCGAGCAGTGGGCGGACAACAAGGTGGTGATTTCGGAGAGCTTTGACACCGCCACCGCCGCGAAACTCAGCCATGCAATGCGGAGTGAATCTTCAGGGGTTCATGCCGGAGCGAAATTATACGTTTCGCAAGAAGAACTCAGTATGAGGCTTCTTGCGGTACCCGCTTTCCAAAAGTATCAAGATCGCATCGGCGCGGCTTTCTGCAAGAAACTTGCAGAGCAGGCGCAAACCAACTAGTACCGTGACCGCAGGATTCTTGCTACGTGGGCAGGCGAGGGCGCCTGCCCCTACGTGGGTATTGCCCGATTTAGGGTGTAAACATCGTGCAGTCACGGCACTAGTACCGTGACCGGAAGATAATGACATACAGCTTGAAACTGCAACGCACACGTAGGGGCAGGCGCCCTCGCCTGCCCGCATGGAAAACATCATGCGGTCACGGTACTAAGCGCGTCTCCTAGCCGATTGGTTCCGGCCCGAGCGGCAACGGCGGCGCAGGTGGCGGTTCGAGAACCGGAGTGACAGGCGGAGATGTCGGCTGCGGAGGAGCCGGGTGCAGCCATGCATCCAGCTTCGGATAGCGTGACGCGAAGAAATAAATGGAATACGCCGGGAAGTAGACCGTGACCGGCACGCTGAGAATCGAGCTGACAAACATAATCAGCGCAAAGAGTAGGATCCCAGCCACGATGGCCAGCGTGATGGTCCCCGCGGTCCACGTCAGTCCTGCCGTTTTGCCCGCCACTACGGCCATCACGCCGATCAAGCCAAAGGGAAGCGCGATCATAAGGATTGCAATGAAAATCACAATCGTAAAAAGAATTCCCGCCGCAATCGCCAGCACAATTTTCATACCGACATAGCCGGCATATCCGCCTTTATCTTTTTTCATCATGGCGAGCAGGCGGCTCCAGGCGTCCGCAAAATCGAGATTCTCCACCGCCATGATGGGGGCCATAAAATCCTTCGCCAGCAGCCAAACAACTGCGGCCGCAATTGCAAATACCACAAGCAGTAAAACAAAGGGAATCGCTCCCAGAATGAGCGGTGCCATGTGCGCTTGCGGATTATTAAACCAACCCAGCAACGCGGCCAATCCGATTGGAATTCCAATCAAGATAGCGAAAAACATCCCCGCCGCAATCTGATAGACCATTCGCCACAGGAAGAATTTTCGACCCGTGGCATGCCACTTGTGCCACCCCTCGCGCAAGCTCACACGCTTCGTAACAATCCCTTCAATCAGGATGAAGCGGTAGACGCTGCCTACATACATCCAGACAAGGGCTAGGATGGCGAACGCCAGGAGCGCGACTCCGACGAGCAGAAGCATGTGTGCAGCGAGACGCGCATCCATGTGCGGCAGCGATAGAAACTCCTCGCTGCCATTGGGGTGGGTCTGGGCGTTCTTGAAGTCATTGAAGCTGCCTGGGTTACAGCCCCCGCCGCTGCTTAATTCTCCGGTCATGAACCCCAGCACAGCCAAACGCAGCCACTGCCCCCATCGAAAGGGACGAAATAATTGCTGTTTTGTATGTTCGAGCGCAACGGAGATGGTGTCGATGGCGGATAGCGGCATGTGAACTCCTGAACCCAGCCACGTTACTGGGGTTGTGGGGTGAAGGTCAATGTATTTCCCGAAAGCGAAATCGTCCGCCTCAGGAAGTTACTGCGGCGGCTCCAATTTCCGCCATCCATTCGTCAAAAGCGCGCAGCGCGATCTCGCACTGTTTCTGATGGCGCTCTTTGCGGTCGCGAACGCGCTCGTCAAGGGCTGGCAGCAAGTCGAAAGTGATGTTCGCGGGCTGGAAGCGTTTCGGATCCGCCTGCGTCACGTAGTTGAGCAACGACCCGAAGGCGCAAGGCCGAGGAGGTGCGACGGGGGCTTCTCCCACAGCAAGTCTCGCCGCTTGCACGCCGGCTAGAAGCCCGGTTGCGATGGATTCCACATAGCCTTCCACCCCGCAGATTTGGCCCGCGAAGAAAATGTTCGGGTGCTGCTTCATCTGCAAAGTATCGCGCAGCAATTCCGGGCCGTTGATGTATGTGTTCCGGTGAATCTGGCCATGGCGGGAAAAACGCGCTTGTTCCAACCCTGGGATAAGCCTCAAGACAGCCGTCTGGTCGCCAAATTTCAAGTGATTCTGAAATCCGACCAGATTGTACGAATCCGCCCGCAAATTTTCCTGCCGCAACTGCACCACGGCGTAAGGCCGCTTCCCCGTGCGCGGATCAATCAATCCCACCGGCTTCATGGGACCAAAGCGCAACGTGTCGCGTCCTCGGCGCGCGATTTCTTCGATGGGCAAACAGCCCTCGAAGTAGTTGAGCTTTTCCCAGTCCTTCTCCTCCACCGATTCCGCCGCCAGCAGCGCATCTAAGAAACGGTCGTACTCTTCCTTTGTCATTGGGCAGTTGATGTAGTCCGCCGTGCCCTTGTCGTAACGTGCCGCCATGTAAACCTTCGAGCGGTCAATGGAATCCGCTTCGACAATCGGGCTGATGGAGTCGTAAAAAAACAGCCGCGAACTTCCCGTAAGGCGCGCAATCTCCGCCGCCAGATCGTCCGACGTCAGCGGCCCGGTGGCGATGATGGTCAACTGTTCCGCATCGACCTTCGTTACTTCCTCGCGTCGTACCGTAATCAGCGGTTCGCGCGAAATGACCGCGGTCACCTTCGCCGAAAATGCGATGCGATCCACCGCCAGCGCGTGCCCTGCCGGAACCGCGCACTCACGCGCAATTTCCAGCAACAACGACCCAGCGCGGCCCATTTCTTCTTTTAGCAGCCACGGAGCCGTGTACTCGCTTCCCGATTTCAGCGAGTTCGAGCAAACCAGCTCCGCGAAATCCTGCGTCTGGTGCGCGGGTGTGTTGCGGACAGGACGCATTTCGTAGAGCGTGACCGGCACGCCGCGCCGCGCACACTGCCAGGCCGCCTCCGAACCCGCAAGGCCAGCGCCGATGATGGTGATAGGTTGTGTCATGAACTGATGAAGATTATACGGACGCGCCCCGCGCAGAGCCTACAGAATCATCCGTTCGTTGCCCACGCGCCGCGTAATGCGTTCACGATCCATGTATTCCAAAAGAGGAATTGCGTATTTGCGCGACACCCCGGTCATGTCCTTGAACGCGCCGACATCAATCTTGGGAGACTGATTCTTGCGGGCCAGCACCAGCGCTCGCAAGCCGTCGAGCGCCTCTCGGTGAAACACAAGATCCTCCGTGACCTTAACAAGAATCTTGTCGCGCAAGAGCAAGGTCACCAGTTTCCGCGCCCGCACCTGATCAATCTTCAAACCCGCCAAAACTTCGCCCAGCGCCGGAACCTTCAATCCCGCCGCCGCAAACGCCGACTCGATCAGTTGCTTCGACGCAGCTTCTTCGTCTTTTAAAACAATGCCTTGCCCCGGCAAATGCGCCAGCTCGCCCGATACAGCCAGCTTTTTTTCCCGCACTATCCGCTCCAGCACCCAAGCGAACACTTCCGGCTGTACTCGAAGCTCTTCACGCAACCTTTCCTTGCCCATGCCCGCAACCAGAGGGCTTTTCTTTTGAAACGCGGTAACGGTGTTGATCAGCAGCGTCTCCAATTCTTCCAGACTGCTGCTCGATACATACCGGTTGCCAATTTGCACTACCTTGTGTGCCCGTAGAGGTTCCGCCAATTTTTTCCCCAGGAACTCGCGCCGCCATCCTGTTTCCGCAACAGCTCCCTCAACGGTGAGACCCGACGATCCGCGCCGCGCAATCCGTGCCAACAAAACGCTTTCCGGCTCGCCCGTGTTCAGCACGCGGAGAAACGATTCCAGCGCTTCCTTCTTCGCCTTCGGCAAAGGCGCAGCGTCCAACACAACACCGCCACCCAGCGTGATGACCGGAGAAAATTGCCGCATAATAAACCGGTCTCCCGGCAGCAACAGCGCTGCCTCAGCCAGCCGCAGCCGCGCGAAGGCTTGCGCGCCCGGAGCCAGTTGCTTCTCCTCGCCGGGAACGACACCAAGAACGATTTCCGCGATCACTTCCATCGTGTGCGCGTGCAGATGAACTCTCGCCCGGTTCTTCAGCGGTTTTGCGGACGGCAACAGCGTCATCGCAACATCCAACCGCTGCGTGGCTCTGAATGCTCCAACAG
>JAYTQD010000229.1:0-4335 GCA_043746935.1 Acidobacteriaceae bacterium
GCGGCCATGGTGTCGCCGGTCTGGCGGAGCAGTTCCATGACGCGCTCGCTGTTTTCCGTGTAGGCGGCGGTGACCCGCAGCAGAACTTGGGACCAGTCGCGAGTCATGTTGGATACTAGTTTGATTTCACTATTCGGGATGGTGTGTACGGTGCCGTCGTCATCGCGCAGGACGGTGCGGCGAAGCGACATGTCCTCAACGTAGCCCTTTACGCCGGCGGCGCGGATTGCGTCTCCGATGTCGTATTGATTTTCCAGCAGGATGAAGAAGCCATTGATGACGTCTTTGACCAGCGTCTGCGCGCCAAAGCCAATGGCGAGGCCGGCAATGCCGGCGCTGGCCAGCAGTGGGCCGAGATTGAAGCCGAGTTGCGAGAGAATTTCCAGTGAGGCGACGAAGAAAATGGCAAACTTGCCGACGCTGCCGATGACTCCGGACATGGTCTTGACCTGGCGCGCCCGCGCGTCGGAGTAGCGCTCGGATACTTTGAGCGTGCCCATGCGAGCCGTGATGGCGCGGAGGACGCGCATCAGGAAGAAGGACAGGAGTAAAACGAGGAGGATTTTGGGCAGGTCGTGCTGCACGAACTGGTGCGTGTCCTGCCGCCAGTCGCGCAGGAGTCCTTGCAGGTCGAAGGTTTCCGGAATTGCCAGGGCGAAGTTGGTCATTATAGTTTCGCGAGTGTTTCGCAGGATTATAACAACTGTGGCCGAATATAATTGCGGGTACGGAAGATCATCGAGGTGATTGTGATTGGTTCACGATGGCTGGTTTGTCTTGTACTGGTACTGCTCCTGCTGGTGTTGAGTGGCGCACCGGCGCTGTATGCTCAGGCCCAAGAACCGTCCTCTCAGGCTGTGGTGGCGCAGTTACCCCGCACGCCGCCCGGAGAAGAGGCTGAGGACGAGGCGCGTCGAAAACTCGAGCATGACCAGCAAAAAAAGGCGAACGAGGAGCGTTTCCGGAAGTTGAAGGAAGATACCGACAAGCTGGTCCAGCTCTCCAACGAGCTGAAGGAATATGTGGGTAAGGCGAACGAGCACACGTTGTCGCTTGATGTGATCAAGAAAGCCGAGGAGATTGAGCGGCTGGCCAAGAGCGTGAAAGACAAGATGAAGGGCTAGAGAGTCCAATGGCAAGGTTCGTCCGTGTGGTTTTGGGTGGTGCTTGACTGCCTTTTGCCGTACACTAGTTGCAACCGAGTAGCAACTAGAATATGCCCCTACCTCGAACCGAAGCCCCTGGACGCCTACAAGCGGAACTGATGTCGCGCGGCCTGCGCATGACGCGGCAGCGCCGTACGATTCTGCAAATTGTGGAGACTGCGACTACGCACCTGGATGCGAGCCAACTGCTGCGTAAAGCGCAAAAAGTGGACCCGGGTATTGATCGCGTGACCGTCTACCGGACGCTGGGGCTTTTGAAGCGCCATGGATTGGTGGATGAGCTTGATCTGATGCATTTACAGGGGGAAAAGCACTTCTACGAGCGGCGGCCGGAGCGCGATCACCTCCACATGGCATGCCTGCGCTGCGGGAAAATTCAGGAATTTGAGAGCGATTTGTTTGAGCGTCTGAAAGGTCAAATTCAGCGCGAGTGCCAGTTCCATATTGTGGTGTCGCGCTTCGAAATTGGTGGTTATTGCAGCCACTGCCGGACTCTTGCTAAACCGTAGAAAGCTGCTGACCGTTTTTCCCGCGAACACTTTCCGTTCTTGCTTTGTTGCATCTAATTGCAACTGGTTTGCAACTAAAAATTGCTGTAAATCTTGACTCTACTCATTCCACGTCTTAGACTTGAGCTTGGAAATTACTTGCAACGGAGTTGCAACTGGAGTGTGGATGTACCGTCTTTTTCGAGTTGGTATATTAATGGGTTTCCTGTGCGGGGTGCTCGTCTTGCCCGTGCATCTGGAGGCGCAAGAGAGTCCTTATATCGTTACTTACGATCACTATCTGGAGGAGCCGGGGAGTCTTGAAGTCGAATACTTCTCGACACTGGGAACGCAGCGTGGCGGCAATAACTTCCACGCCGGATGGCTGGAACTGGAATATGGCGCGACCGCCTGGTGGACGACGGAGTTGTATCTGGATGCGCAGACGACGTTCAAGGATAGTACGGTCTTTACCGGTTTCCGCTGGGAAAACCGTTTCCGTCTGCTCAAGCACGAGCATTTCATCAACCCGGTGTTCTATATCGAGTATGAGCAGATCAGCGAAGCGGATAAAATCGTGAAAGAAGTGGAAGGGCACGATGTGGAGGCTGACCATGCAACACCGAACGCGGAAAGCCGGCGAGCGCACAACCACGAACTGGAACTCAAGCTACTGCTCTCCTCCAACTACAAAGGCTGGAATTTTGCCGTAAATCCGTTAGCGACCAAACCCCTTTTACCCAGCGGATCGTGGGAGTTTGGCTATGCGGTGGGAGCAAGCCATCCGCTAGCGCTGAAAGCTTCCGCGCAGAAATGCAATTTTTGCCGCGAGAACTTTATCGCCGGCGTGGAGATGTATGGCGGATTGGGAGACACCGTGAGTCCCGGGTTGCATGAAACTTCCCACTATCTTGCGCCTGTTGTCGCCTGGAATCTTCCTTCCGGGTGGACGCTTCGCGCATCACCGGGGTTCGGCTTAAACGACAATAGTCATCGTTTGCTGATGCGATGGGGTGTGTCCCGTGAGTTTTCCGGATTCGGACAAGCGCTAGGGAAACTGTTGGGAGGCCGCCGATGAGAGTCGCCGTCGCTGTTGGCATATCACTGTTTGGCGCGACGCTGGTCTTGGCGCAATCGGAGAACTCTTCCGCACGGAAGGGTGTTGACCAGCGCCATGATTACGCCGAACTCTCGAAGGCTCCTGAAAAGGCGCGCGCGCGCAGCAACCCTCTGGAAGAAGATAGCGAAGCGGTTGCCGCCGGGTGGAAGCTCTTCGAGCGGTATTGCGCCGAGTGTCATGGTGACGCCGGACGCGGGGGAAAAAAGGCGCCGAGTTTGAGTGCTCCAGAAGTCCAAGAGGCGACTCCGGGTACGCTTTTCTGGTTGTTGACGAACGGAGTCGTGCGTCGGGGGATGCCCGTGTGGTCGAAATTGCCGGAGGCGCAGCGCTGGCAGTTAGTGAAGTATCTGCATACGCTGAAGATGGATGCGCCGAAGGCGGAGCCTGCTTCGATAACCGAAACAAAATAAAAACGCCATCCGGTTTCCCGGATGGCGTCTCGTAAAACTCTTGGTTCTGCGTTATTCCGCCGAACCGATTCGCATTCCATAAAACGAACGGTAAACGAAGAACACCGACACAGCAAAAAACGCCGCCGCCAGGTAGTGGATAAGGTTGCCCTGGCCAGTGAGCCTCACCGCCAGTTCCACAGCCAGCAGTCCAAACAGCGTGGTGAACTTGATGACCGGGTTCAACGCGACCGAAGACGTATCCTTGAACGGATCGCCGACTGTATCTCCCACCACCGTGGCATCGTGCAGCGGTGTGCCTTTTTTCTTCAGTTCGGTTTCCACAATCTTCTTGGCGTTGTCCCACGCGCCGCCCGCATTGGCCATGAAAATAGCCTGATACAAGCCGAAGATGGCGATGGAAATCAGGTAGCCGATGAAGAAGAACGGCTCAATGAAGGCAAAGGCCAGCGTGCCAAAGAACACCGCGAGAAAGATGTTGAACATGCCTTTCTGGGCGTACTTGGTGCAGATCTCGACCACCTTTTTGCTGTCTTCCACAGAGGCCTTTTCGACGCTCTCGAGGTTGATGTTGGCCTTGATGAACTCGACCGCGCGGTAAGCGCCCGTGGTGACGGCTTGCATCGACGCTCCGGTGAACCAATAGATGATGGCCCCGCCGGAGATCAATCCCAGCATGAAGGGAGCGTACAGCAGCGAAAGCTTGTTCACGTCCTGGGTTAAGCCCGCAGTCAGCGCCATGATGATGGAAAAAATCATCGTGGTTGCACCGACCACTGCCGTGCCGATTAGCACCGGCTTGGCCGTGGCCTTGAACGTATTGCCAGCACCGTCATTTTCTTCGAGCAAGTCTTTGGCGCGCTCGAAGTTGGCATCCATCTGGAAATTCTTCTTCAAGTCGGCTTTGATGTTCGGAATCGTTTCAATCAGCGAGAGTTCGTAGACCGATTGCGCGTTATCTGTAACTGGGCCATAAGAATCGACGGCAATCGTCACCGGACCCATGCCGAGGAATCCGAAAGCGACCAGGCCAAACGCGAAGACGGCCGGAGCCAGCATCAGTTGGTCCAGTCCTTGCAGCGAGAAGTAGTAGGAGATGGACATCAAGCCGACCATCGAAAGTCCTAGCCAGTAGCCGGAGAAGTTGCCCG